>JANLUG010000307.1:0-2027 GCA_031363335.1 Gammaproteobacteria bacterium | reverse complement strand
TGCAGCTCGCGCCGGACAATCCGATCGTGTTGAACAATCTGGCGGAGGTGCTGCTGGCGCGGGGTTGTCCGACACGCGCGGCGGACTATGCGCGGCGGGCGCTGGAGCATGTGCCGAGCGGCAGTGATATCGACGCGGGGGTTACGGACACCGGTGAGAAAGCGGCCGCGGCCCGATCATCGGGCCGCGACGCTGCCGAATGCAGCCGTTGAATCACATCTTCTTGAAGATGTTGATCACGCCGGTGAGTTCGAGGATCAACAGAACGATGAACACGACGCCGATGACGGCCAGAAGACCCCCGTCCCCGCCGGCCGGCATCGAGTCGATGCGCTGGTCGAGCGCCTGCAATTCGCTGTCGGTCAGCGCTGCAACGCGCGCTTGCGCATCGCCCGGATCGACACCCAGGCCGATCATCTGGCTGCGCACCGAGTCCTGTGCGAGGAAGCCGTTGATCTTGTCGATGCGTGCATCGCGCGTCAGCGTTTGACTGAACGCAGGCGTGCCGATCACCTCGGCGTGTGCCGCAGGAATGCAGCCCAGGCTGACGAGGTTGAGGCACATTGCGAAGATCAGTGCGTTTCGAAGCAGAAATCCGTTGGTCTTATTCATAGGTCCCTCGTTTGATTTCACCGCAGGCAGTGTAGTGTCCTGCGCCACCCAAATCCATATTGCAGCGGCGTGCCTTGATGCTCGGTGCGCTTGGCCACATAGTGATCAGTGTCACACTGGAATCAGCATAGGAGATCAGCATGCATACGGCTCGCCGACTAGGATTGCTCGCGATGGTTGCCGCCATCGTTTCCGGTTGTGGTATCAACAACATTCCGAGCTACGACGAAGCAGTCAAGGCAGCTTGGGGGCAGGTGCAGAACCAGTATCAGCGCCGTGCCGACCTCGTACCGAACCTCGTCGCGACCGTGCAGGGTTATGCCGCGCACGAGAAAGAGACGCTCGAAGCGGTCATCGAAGCGCGTTCCAAAGTGTCGCAGATGAACGTCAGCCCGGAGATTCTGTCCGACCCCGCGGCGTTCAAGACGTTCGAACAGAACCAGGCACAACTGACGAGCGCGCTGTCGCGCCTCATGGTGGTCGTTGAGCAGTATCCCGACCTGAAGGCGAACCAGAACTTCCTGCAGCTGCAATCGCAGCTTGAAGGCACCGAGAATCGCATCAGCGTCGCGCGGCGTGACTACATCGCGGCGGTGCAACGCTACAACACGGAAATCCGTACCTTCCCCGGCCGCATCTGGCACGGCCTGATGTATCGAGACATGCAGGTGCGTGAGTCGTTCGAAGCAAGCCAAGGCGCGGAAACGGCGCCGGTCGTCAAATTCTGATGCGCGTCGCGGCGCTGCTGGTGGCGCTGCTCGCCGCAGCGTTCGCGCATGCCATCGAGTTTCCGCCGCTGAGCGGCCGCGTCGTAGATTCGGCGGACATTCTCAGCGCGAATACGCGCGCGGACCTGACGCGCCAGCTCGAGGCGCACGAACGCGCGACCGGCCAACAGATCGTTGTCGCGACGGTGCCGGACCTGGCTGGGTTACCGATCGAAGAGTACGGCTATCAGCTCGGCCGCCACTGGGGCATCGGCGGCAAGGAGCACGACACCGGCGTGTTGCTGATCGTCGCGTCCGCCGAGCACAAGGTCCGCATCGAAGTGGGCTACGGCCTGGAAGGCGAGCTGACGGACGCGCAGTCGTCGAACATCATCAACACGCGCATCGTCCCCGAATTTCGTAGGGGCAATTTCGATGGCGGTGTGCGCGCCGGCGTGGGCGCCATCATTGCGGTGTTGGGAGGAGAGGAAGCGCCGAACCAACCTCGGGCGACGCCGAAGAAAGTGCTGCCGGTCGGTGTCTTCTGGCTGATCGTGCTGATCATCGTGATGAGCGGCTTCGGCGGCGGGCGTCGCGGCGGCGGATTGGGACGCGCGATCTTCTGGGGCAGCGTGCTCAGCAACATATCTCGCGGCGGACGATCCGGCGGTTTTGGCGGCGGGGGTTTCGGCGGTGGTGGTGGTGGCG
>JANLUG010000273.1:0-3373 GCA_031363335.1 Gammaproteobacteria bacterium | reverse complement strand
GCGCTCGCCTGGTCGCTGCGGAACTGATTGGGGCTTGCGGGGCTGAGCAGCCGACCGAGTAGGCTCGACGGCGTCAGCCGAATACCGGACGAGCGAATGAAATCGGCGCGACCTCGCGGTCGGTTTCGAATGTCACCACTTCCCACGCGTTGCGATTGGCCAACACTTTTCGCAGCAACGCGTTGTTCGACGCATGGCCGGATTTGTGACCCGAGAACGCGCCGAGCACACTGTGGCCCAGCAGATAGAGATCACCGATCGCATCGAGAATCTTGTGCTTGACGAATTCGTCTTCGAGCCGAAGACCTTCCTCGTTGAGGATGCGGAAGTCGTCCACTACGACCGCGTTGTCGAGACTGCCGCCGCGAGCGAGGTCCATCTCCCGCAACTTTTCGAAGTCCGCCAGAAAGCCGAATGTGCGCGCGCGGCTGACTTCTTTGACGAATGTCGTACTGGAGAAGTCGACCACTGCCGTCTTCGTGTGCTTGTGGAACACTGGATGGTCGTACAGCAGCGTGTATTCGACGCGAAAACCGTTGTAGGGAGACAGCCGCACCGAGATATCGCCGTCGGTGTAGACCGTTTCTTCGAGAATGCGGATGAACTTCTTCGGCGCGTCCTGATCGACGATGCCGGCCGATTGGAGCAGAAACACGAACGGCGCAGCGCTGCCGTCCATGATCGGCAACTCGGCTGCGTCAACCTCGACCAGCGCGTTGTCGATGCCGAGTCCGGCAAAAGCGGACATCAGGTGTTCGACAGTAGATATGCGCACCTTGCCGGCAGCGAGTGTCGTCGCCATCGTCGTATCGCCCACGTGTCCGACAAGCGCCGGAATGACAACGGGCGGCGTCACGTCGACTCGCGTGAACAGGATCCCGGTATCAACGGGCGCGGGCCGCAGCGTGACCACGACCTTGTCGCCCGTGTGCATACCGATCCCGGTCGCACGGATCGTGTTCTTCAATGTTCTCTGACTGATCATCAACGCGGGCTTTCCCCACTCCCCAATTCTCTGCGGCGCAAGGGCCGCTCCCCGCGGCCCGACGCGCATGTTAGCAAGCCCACCCCTCCTGGACCACGTTTATAGCGGTCTGAACGATCCGAAACGGACCTACTGCTCAGTCAGCTTGCCGCCTGAGAAAGGCGGGGATGTCCAAGTAGTCCAGATCTCTCGCTTCGCTAGTGTCCACGGAACGTTCGTGATGGCGCGCAGCGTGCTGACGCATCACTGTCGGACGATCCAGCTTCGCGTAGTCGATCTCGCCGTTCTCTCGGTGCGACGGGGTGTTGTCGACGATGACGTTCGGCCGACTCAACCCGCCAAGGCCGGTTGCGACGACAGTCACCTTCAATTCGTCCTTCATGTCCGGATCGATCACGGTACCGACCACGACCGTCGCCTGCTCCGACGCAAACTCATCGATGGTTTCGCCGACATCCGCGAACTCGCCGATCGTCAGATCGGGACCCGCCGTGACGTTGACCAGAATCCCGCGCGCGCCGTGCAAGTCGATGTCTTCGAGCAACGGGCTGCGGATCGCCGCTTCAGCCGCATCGCGAGCACGATTCTCGCCTTTCGCGCGACCAGTCCCCATCATCGCCATGCCCATCTCCGACATCACGGTTCTGACGTCCGCGAAATCGACGTTGATCATGCCGGGACGGATGATCAGATCGGCGATACCCTGCACCGCCCCCAACAAGACGTCGTTAGCTGCTGCGAACGCTGCCAGCATGCTGGTGCGTTCGCCCAACACCGCGAGCAACTTTTCATTCGGAATCGTGATCAGCGAATCGACGAACCGCGACAATTGCGCGATGCCGGCATCGGCGACATCCATCCGCTTCTCGAAGCGGAACGGCTTCGTCACCACCGCGACGGTCAGGATCTCGAGCTCGCGCGCGATCTCCGCAACGACAGGCGCCGCGCCCGTTCCGGTGCCGCCACCCATGCCGCAGGTAATGAACACCATGTCGGCGCCCGCCAACACTTCCGCGATCCGATCGCGATCTTCGAGCGCGGCCTGTCGCCCGATCTCCGGATTCGCACCGGCGCCGAGCCCCTTCGTAAAGGCTCCGCCGATCTGCAACGTGGTCTTCGCATCGAGGCTCTTCAATGCCTGCGCATCGGTGTTCGCCGCGATGAAATCCACACCCTGGACGCCCCTACTGAGCATGTGCTGAATGGCGTTGCCGCCACCACCACCGACGCCAATCACTTTGATGATCGCGCTTTGCGGCCCGCTGTCGACAAGTTCAAACATTTTCTCTACTCCTGATCCCTGAGGGGATTAAAAATTCTCGCTAACCCAACTCTTCAATCGTTTCACCACACCGGATGTTCTGCCCTTCCCACGACCACGCGTCTCTTCTTCTCGTTGTTTTCCATACAGCAGCAGTCCGACGCCTGTCGCGTAGATCGGATTCCTGACGATGTCCTTGAGGCCGGTGACATGCTTCGGTGTTCCGAGGCTGACCGGCATGTGAAAAATCTCTTCGGCGAGTTCGATGACGCCTTCCATCTTCGATGACCCGCCCGTGAGCACGATTCCCGCGGCGATGAGATCTTCGAAGCCGCTGCGTCGCAGCTCTGCCTGCACCAGCGTGAACAGTTCGTCGTAGCGCGGTTCCACCACTTCAGCCAACGCCTGCCGAGACAATTCCTTCGGCGGCTTGTCACCCACGCCGGGAACCTTGATCGTCTCGTCGGCGCGGGCGAGCTGCGTCAGCGCGCACGCATACTTGATTTTGATTTCCTCGGCATTCTGCGTCGGCGTACGCAGCGCCATCGCAATGTCGTTGGTCACCTGGTCGCCGGCGATCGGGATGACGGCCGTATGACGAATCGCACCGTCGGTGAAGACAGCGATATCCGTCGTGCCGCCGCCGATGTCTACCAGACACACACCGAGCTCTCGTTCGTCGTCGGAAAGCACCGCGTAACTCGACGCGAGTTGCTCGAGGATCACGTCCTTGACCTTCAGGCCGCAGCGTTCGATACACTTCTCCACGTTCTGCGCGGCGTTGACGGCACACGTCACGAGGTGGACCTTCGCCTCGAGTCGTACGCCGGACATGCCGAGCGGTTCGCGAACGCCTTCCTGGTTATCGACCAGATATTCCTGCGGCAGTATGTGCAGCACCTTCTGATCCGCCGGGATCGCGACCGCCTGTGCCGCATCGATCACGCGCTCGATATCCTGCGGAAATACTTCGCGGTCGCGTATTGCCACGATGCCGTGCGAGTTCAGGCTGCGGACGTGGCTGCCGGCGATGCCTGCGTACACTTCCTCGATGTGACATCCCGCCATCAACTCCGCTTCCTCAACGGCGCGTTGAATCGACTGCACGGTCGATTCGATGTTCACGA
>JANLUG010000267.1:0-1407 GCA_031363335.1 Gammaproteobacteria bacterium | reverse complement strand
CCACAGACTCGTCGTAGAGCTCACTGCGCAAGTGTCGCAGGTTCATCGCGTCGGTCATGGCGCTGACCAACGTCCATACCAAAGCAATGGGTTCGAAATCAGGCGGCTTGTGTTCGCGGTTGTTCATCATGTCGACGTCCGGTTCGTTACACGTTTAGATCCGGCCCCATATGATTCGACCCTTCCCGTCGAATCGGGCCGAGTATCCGCGCGATGTCGGCCCATGTCACCCGTGGATTCAGCGTAGCCCGACATGCCGACATTCGTCCCTTGGGACAATTGTCGGACGATTGGGTATCGTCGATGACCATGAGCACCGAACGAGACTTCATCGCCCCGCCGCCGATGCTGTATCAGTTCCTCGAAGCTCGGGCCGGTGCCGAGTTCGCGTCGCTGATGCTGATGTTGCCGCTGTTGCGCATGAGCGCGCCGCGCGGCGATGACCGTCCGGTGATCGTGTTGCCGGGTTTTATGGCGAACGATACGTCGACGTGGATACTCAGACGGTTCCTCGATGACATCGGCTATTCGGTGACCGGTTGGGGACTCGGCCGGAATACCGGACCAGGGCAACCGCTGATCGATCGGTTGATCGAACGCGCGGTTACATTGAATAGAGGTCACGGCCAACGCATCAATCTGGTCGGTTGGAGTCGCGGCGGTTCCATCGCGCGCGAAATTGCGCGCGCGAGGCCCGATCTCGTACGACAGGTCATCACGCTCGGTTCGCCCGTGAAAGGTGGACCCGGTGCGACCAGCATCGGGCGCCTCATGCAAGCCAGCACCGGGATGACCGACGCGCAGATGCAAGAACTGATCAAACACCGCGAACGCACACCGATCCGCGTGCCGGTGACGGCGTTGTACAGCAAGACCGACGGTGTAGTGTCGTGGCCTGCTGCCATCGACGACACCAATCCAGACGTCGAGCACGTCGAAGTGCAGAGTTCCCACGTCGGGCTCGGCGTCAACGCGCAGGTCTACAGAATCGTCGCCGAACGGCTCGATCAACCCCGCAACAGGGACTGACGCGCAGCGCTTCTCCGATTGCTTGAGCCTGACCGCTTGGGCAGACTGAAGCGGGGTTTTACGAGCGGGAGTCGACGTTATGGCCAGCCCTTCCGATGTTCATCCTGATGCCGCCGAAGGAGTAGGCGAAGCACGCGAAGGGATCGCACTCACGTCCGCGCTCGCGCTCGATCGGCGCGCGATGCTCGAGTCGCTACAACTGGTGATCGATCGCGCCACGCAGCAGCCGCGCGCCGTCGTCGAAACTGCCAGTCAGTTGTTGCGCGATCTCGTCGGCATCACATTCGGCAGCAGCGAAATCGAACCGGCGCCGAAAGACGCTCGCTTCAAAGACGATTCGTGGCGCGACAACCCGATCTTCCGCCGCATGGGTCAGGG
>JANLUG010000248.1:0-2720 GCA_031363335.1 Gammaproteobacteria bacterium | reverse complement strand
CAGCACATGGTGCGCAACATCGCCGGCGCCCTGCTGCAGGTGGGCCGCGGCGACAAACCGCCGGCGTGGATGGGCGAAGTGTTGCTGGCGCGGAACCGGGACCTCGTCGGCGCGACTGCGCCACCCACGGGGTTGTATCTTGTCGACGTCCAATACGGCGTCGAATTCGAAATACCGCGCGCGCGACCGCCGTTGATCCTCCGAGCCCTGGGCGACGTCTGGTAGACTAGCGCGCTTTTTCCGGGCCAAGGCGATGCGGGTTAGAGCAAAGATCTGCGGAATCACGCGTCTGGCGGATGCAGAGGCAGCGGTCAGGGCCGGTTGCGACGCGCTCGGCTTCAATTTCTACAAACCCAGTCCTCGCTACGTCACGCCCCAGCAGGCAAGAGCAATCGTGGCAGCGTTACCGCCGTTCGTATCGTGCGTCGGTCTGTTCGTGGATGCCGATTCAGTCGAGGTGCAGGACGTCGCAAGCGTCGCGGGCGTCGATCTGCTGCAGTTCAACGGCGACGAGACGGATGCAGACTGTGCCGCGGCAGGGCTTCCGTTCATCAAGGCGATACGTGTATCCGGGCCGATTGATGTTGCCTCGCTGGAGCGGCGCTACCCGCGCGCAAAGGCGCTGCTGTTCGATTCGGGGACCGCTTCGCAACCTGGCGGAACCGGCGCGACGTTCGACTGGTCGTGGTGGCCCGAACGGAGTTCGATGCCGTTGATTCTCGCAGGAGGGCTCAACCCCAACAATGTTGCTGAGGGGATTCGGCGCACTCGACCATACGCCGTCGATGTTAGCAGCGGAGTGGAGGGTGCCGTGAAGGGTAGCAAGGATATCGAGAAGATCAGTCAATTCATGACCGAGGTGCAAGGTGCGCAGCGAAGGAACTAACGACCTGTATGAGGCGCCGACGCGCGACGGTCACTTCGGCCGATATGGCGGTCGATTCGTCGCGGAGACGCTGTTCCGCGCGCTCGACCAACTCGATGCGCTGTACCGGGAGCTGAAGCAGGACCCCGACTTTCGTCGCGAGCTGGCTGAGGACCTCTCGCAATACGTCGGTCGACCGACGCCGCTGTATGCGGCAGAGCGATTGACACGCGAGCTCGGTGGCGCGCAGATCTTCCTGAAGCGCGAAGACCTCAACCATACCGGCGCGCACAAGATCAACAACACCGTCGGTCAGGCGTTGTTGGCCAAGCGTATCGGCAAACGTCGCATCATTGCTGAAACGGGTGCCGGTCAGCATGGCGTTGCGACGGCAACGGTCGCGGCGCGATTGGGCCTCACGTGTCAGGTCTACATGGGTTCGGAAGACATCAAACGCCAGAGCCTGAATGTCTATCGCATGAAACTGCTGGGGGCGGAGGTCGTGCCGGTCACATCCGGATCGCGCACGCTGAAGGACGCGATGAACGAGGCGATGCGCGATTGGGTGACCAACGTCGATGACACGCATTACATCATCGGCACTGTCGCCGGGCCGCACCCGTATCCGATGATGGTGCGTGATTTTCAGTCGGTGATCGGTCAGGAGGCGCGGGCGCAGTGTCTGCAGCAGACTGGACGATTGCCAGACACGCTGGTGGCGTGTGTTGGCGGGGGATCAAACGCAATTGGATTGTTCCATCCGTTCGTCGACGACTCTTCCGTGCGCTTTGTCGGTGTCGAGGCGGCGGGGCTGGGATTGGAGACCGGAAAACACGCGGCGTCGCTGTCGGCCGGCACGCCCGGCGTACTGCACGGCAATCGCACCTATCTGCTGGCCGACGACGACGGTCAGATCATCGAAACGCACTCGATCTCCGCAGGTCTCGACTATCCCGGTGTCGGTCCGGAGCATGCCTACTTCAAGGACATCGGTAGAGCCGACTACGTTTCGGTGACCGATGAAGCGGCGCTTTCGGCATTTCGATTTGTGACTCAAGTCGAAGGCATCATGCCGGCGCTGGAATCGAGTCATGCGCTTGCGTGGGTTCGCGAATACGCACCGCGCGCGCCGCGTGACGAGATCATCATCGTCAACCTCTCAGGCCGCGGCGATAAGGACATTCTGACGGTAGCCGAAATCGACGGGATCGTGTTGTGAGTCGCATCCAAAGCCGACTGAGCACATTGCGGAGTTCCGGCCGCAAGGCACTGGTGACGTTCATCACCGGTGGAGACCCCAACAAGGCAACTACGGTGCCGGCCATGCACGCACTCGTAGCCGGCGGTGCCGACGTGATCGAGATCGGCGTGCCGTTTTCGGATCCGGAAGCGGAAGGACCGGCGATTCAGAAGAGTTCCGAGCGAGCGCTCGCAGGCGGCACGAGACTCACCGATGTCCTCGACATCGTCCGCGAATTTCGCGCGCAGGATGCAACGACACCGGTGCTGTTGATGGGCTACCTGAATTCGATCGAGAGATTGGGATACCGCGAGTTCGTGGCTCGAGCGGCGGCGGTCGGCGTCGACGGATTGATCCTGGTCAACCTGCCGCCGGAAGAAGCCGTCGAGTTGCGCGAGCAGATGCGCGCGCGCGACCTCGATCTGATTTTCCTGATCGCACCGACCACCACGCCGGAACGTATCCGACTGATCGCAGGTCAAGCCGGCGGCTTCATCTACTACGTGGCGTTGAAAGGCGTGACCGGACCGACACCGGGATAGTCGAGACCTGCGGAGATCGAGTGCGTTTCGATGATCTGACCGTCGTCGTCGGCCAGCAGATAGGTGCGATTGC
>JANLUG010000230.1:0-1029 GCA_031363335.1 Gammaproteobacteria bacterium | reverse complement strand
GTTGCTGTGAGCGCGGTAACGCAAGCGTGCGCTCGGTGGCTCGCTCGCGCTGACGCCTTTTCAGCACGATGATGTTACTGATCAATTCGTCGAGCACGACGCGACCGCGCGCCTCCGACAGCGCCGTTTGCGTGGTGCCGGTCGGCGGATTGTGCAGGAGGCGAAGTGCACCCCGAAGATCGGAAGGAACATCCTGCGATAGCCACTCGTCGATGTTCGGCGGAACCCACTCGTCCAATGCGGTCAGCGCTTGTGCTACAAGGCCTGCAATGCGCGCTTGGGTCAGACCTTCGGTGGTCGGATAGACCGGGGTCAGTTTCGGTTCGGGCGCATCGGGTTTGCTGGGGAAAGCCTTGTACTCCGGATGCACCATCTCGAAGCCGTTGGGGCCTGCGCGCACTTCACCGAAGCAACGCAGATACATGCCCGCGGCGACGGTCGCACGCTGGCGTTCGCTGAAATGAAAGAAGCGCAGGCGGATGAAACCGGTGTCGTCGCCGAGTGTAACGAGCCAGCTGCGCCGATTACCGAATGCAACTTTGCTGTCGAGAACCTGCCCGATCACCAACGCTTCGGCATTCGCGCGTAGTCCGATCAGCGGCACCACCTGCGTGCGATCCTGATAGCGATGGGGAAGGTTCAACAGCAGGTCGAGCAGCGTATGGATACGCAGCTTCGCGAACTTGTCCCGCAGCGCAGGGCCGACCCCGCGCAGCGTTTCGATCGAGTCGTTCGGCGCGGGCCTGCTCACTTGCCCGCGGGCAGCACCATGACGGCGTCGATCTCGACGAGCGCACCGCGTGGCAACTCGGCTACTCCGACGGCGGCGCGCGCCGGATACGGCGTGGAAAAGTATTGAGCCATGATTTCGTTGACGCGCGGAAAGTGCGTCATCGAGGTGAGATAGACCGTGAGCTTCGCGACGTGCTCGAAGCCGCCGCCCGCCGCTGCCACAACTGCACGAAGATTCTTGAACACCTGATGGATCTGCGGGTCAACGTCCGGCCCGACGAGTTGCATCGTTTCCGG
>JANLUG010000212.1:0-4779 GCA_031363335.1 Gammaproteobacteria bacterium | reverse complement strand
CAATGCCGGTGTGTACGGATGTACGCAAGGTCCACGCCTCGAAAGCGCGGCGGAGATCGATCGTATGGCGCGCGACGGCTGCGATGTGGTCGGCATGACGGGCATGCCCGAGGCAGGGCTCGCGCGTGAACTCGCGCTCCCTTACGCGGCCGTGTGCTTGTCGGTGAATCGCGCGGCCGGTCGCGGCGACGGTCCGATCAGCGAAGCGGAGATCGTGCAGGTCGCCGAAAAAGGCATGAGCCGTGTCGAGCGTCTGATCGCCCGTTGCATCGAACTCGGCTGAGACGTTACTGAGTGGGCGCGGCCGCCGGTGGAGCGATCGGCGGCGGCGCACCGAGTCGCGCGAGTTCCGCGAGCAGCGTTTCCGGCGGTTGAATCGGATCGATGCGGGCGAGCACGCCGAACTTCGGATGATCGAGATAATGCAGTTCGCCGCTGCGCATCCGGCGTTGTTCGCGTAACTCCATGTAGCTTGGTTCGTCCGCCGGTAGAGCCGATTCCGCAATCGTTGTGGGTGCCGACTGAGTGGCATTGGTCGCGTACCACAGTCGCGCATCGAGGTGCAGGTATCGCCCGCGCGTGATCCCGAGGAAGCCTTCGATGCGCGAGTTGCCGCCGCCGCGCTCGCCGACCTGGATCAGCATCGGCCGCAGCTGGTCGCGATCCGGTACCGGCTGAATCCACGCGCGATGAAACACCACGCGATAGACGTTGCTGCGTTGCAGGCGGCCGTCTTCTCCTGCCAGCAGGAACGTGTTGGAAGGCTCGAAGCGATAGCTGCGCCCCTGCAGCTGTGCCTGATAGTCGGCGATGATTTTGGCCGCGCGCTCTGCGGCAGTCGGCTGGGTGATGGGCTGCGGCGCGCTCGGCGGCGCCTGAACCGTTCTGTTGGCGGTCGCGATTGGAAGTGGGGGCTGCGCGCGCGTTTCCGCATCGAGTGGGTAGGCCGCGCTGCGACTTGTGTCGTCGTCGAATGCCAGCACGTCCAGCGGATACGCGCGCGGCGCATGCGCGATCACGATCTCCTGCGTACTCGCGGGGTCGATGTCGGCGACTCGCTCGAAGATGATGACTTCGACCCTATACCAGGCGTCGTTCGGTAACGTCGGGATATCGGCGGCGAAGATGCTCACGCCTGACAGCACCACGAAGGCGCCGAGTATTCTGTGCAGCTTGCTCATGCCGATGCGGCCATCCGGGTTTTCTCCGCAGGTTCCAGGCGTTCGAGTAGATCCGCGACGCGTTCGAATCGGGCGTCTACGTCGTCGAGTTTTGCCGTGACGCGCAACCGCGTGCCGTCCTCGAGCCGATAACTGTTCGGCTCGCGCTGCACGAGGCGCACGAGCGCGAACGGATCGACGCGTGTATCGGCCGCGAACTCGATGCGGCCGCCGGACGGCCCGAAGTCGATGCGAGCGATGCCCAAAGCCGCCGCGGTAAGACGCAACTCGGTGATCCTGAAAAGCGTTTTTGTCGCTACGGGCAGCGCGCCGAAGCGGTCGATGATCTCGGCCCTGAGTTCGTCGAGCGCGTCCCTGCTTTCAGCGCTGCTGATGCGTTTGTACAAGATCAGGCGGGAGTGCACGTCGGGTAGATAGTCCTCCGGAATCAGCGCCGGCACGCGCAGGTTGACCTCCTGGTGCGGGGTCAGATCGGCGTCGAGGTCCGGCGTCTTGCCGGCGCGAATCGCGCGGACCGCGCGATCGAGCATGTCCATGTAAAGCGAAAAGCCGATCGATTCGATCTGCCCTGACTGTTCATCACCCAACAGTTCGCCGGCGCCGCGAATTTCGAGATCGTGCGTCGCGAGCGTGAAGCCGACGCCGAGTTCCCCGGCGGCCTCGATCGCTTCCAGGCGCTTGCGCGCATCCTCGGTCAGCGCCTTCGGATGTGGGATCAGCAGGTATGCATACGCCTGACGGTGCGAACGGCCGACGCGGCCGCGCAGCTGGTGCAGCTGGGCCAGGCCGAACTTGTCTGCGCGTTCCATGATCATCGTGTTCGCGTTCGGAATATCGATGCCGGTCTCGATGATGGTGGTGCACACCAGCACGTTGCTGCGCCGGTGATAGAAATCGCTCATTACCGTCTCGAGCCGACGCTTCGGCATCTGCCCGTGACCGACGCCGATGCGCGCTTCCGGTACGAGTTCGCCGATCTCGAGCGCCGTCTGCTCGATCGTGCGTACTTCGTTGTGCAGGTAGAACACCTGGCCGCCGCGCGCGAGTTCGCGCGTGATCGCTTCGCGGATCAGGTGCTTGCGCCGCTGCGTGACGAATGTCTTCACCGACAGCCGTCGTGCGGGTGGGGTTGCGATGATCGACAGATCCCGGATCCCGCCCATCGCGAGGTTCAGCGTGCGCGGGATCGGCGTGGCCGTCAGCGTCAGCACGTCGACTTCGGCCCGCAGCGTCCGCAGGCGCTCCTTCTGGCGCACGCCGAACCGGTGCTCCTCGTCGATGATGACGAGACCGAGTTCCTTGAACGCAAACGCAGTGTTGAGCAGCTTGTGCGTGCCGATGACGATGTCGATCGCGCCTGCTCGCAACCGTTGGCGAACCGTTTCAATCTCGCTCTCAGTGCGTAACCGCGAGATCGCCTCGATCTGTACCGGCCAATCCGCGAAGCGATCCCTGAAGCTCTCGTGATGCTGCTGAGCCAACAGCGTCGTCGGCACGAGAATCGCCACCTGCTTGCGATTCTGCACCGCGATGAAGGCGGCGCGCATCGCAACTTCGGTCTTGCCGAAGCCGACGTCGCCGCAGATCAGCCGGTCCATCGACTTCGGGCTGGTCAGATCGGAAATGACTTCGTCGATCGCACGGCGTTGGTCGGGTGTGACGTCGAACGGGAACTGATCGGCGAACCGCTGATACTCCACATCAGGGGCGGCGAGCGCAGTGCCGCCGCGCGCTTCGCGGTGCGCATAGATGTTCAGCAGTTCCGCGGCGACGTCGTGGATCTTCTCCGCTGCGCGTCGTTTTGCCTTATCCCACTGATCCGATCCGAGCCGATGCAGCGGTGCGTTCGCTTCGTCGGCACCGCCATAGCGCGAGATGAGGTGCAGCGCCGTGACCGGTACGTACAGCTTCGCCTCGTCTGCGTATTCGATCGTCAGAAATTCTGAAATAGCGCCGTCGATTTCGAGCGTTCTCAGGCCGAGGTAGCGGCCGACGCCGTGTTCGATGTGCACCACGGCCGCGCCGATGTGCAATTCGGTGAGGTTGCGGATGATCTGATCGGGATCTACCGAGCGCGCATCGCGCCGCACTTCGACGTCTGCGCGCGCGCCGAACACCTGCGTCTCCGTGATCAACACGAACGCATCGGTCATGGCGGCGCATTCGATCGGCGCGATTGTCAGCCCGAGTTCGACGGCGCCGCTTCGGAATGCGGCGAAGTCCGCGACGTCGGTCGGTCGCAATCCGGCGCGGCCGAGAAATTCACCGAACACTTCGCGGCGTCCGGCCGACTCCGCGCAGAACAGCACCGGCACCGGTGATGCCTTTACGAACGCAGCGAGACGATCGCCCGGATGGTGCGCTCGATGATTCACGGATACGTCGGGCAACTCGCGCGTGGCAAATTCGACGCTGTGATGGCGGCCGTCGAGTACGACCTGGCGCATCGTCCCCAGCGCGTGGAACAGCTCATCGGTGCGCAGATAGATTGCATCCGGCGGCAGAATCGGCCGCTCGATGTCGTGGCGCAGGCTCTCGTATCGCGTCCGCACGTCGAGTTGAAACGACGCCACCGCACCGTCGAGCGCGTTCGGAAGGACGGCCACACAGTTGCCGGGCAAGTAGTCGAATACGGTCGCGAGCGAGTCATGGAACATCGGCAGGTAGTACTCGATGCCCGACGGCGCCATGCCCTGGCTGACGTCCTGATAGATCGGACAACGGCGCACGTCGACATCGAACAATTCGTGCCAGCGATTGCGGAATCGCGCGATCGCGTCGGGAGTCAGCGGGAACTCTTTCGCCGGCAGAATCTCGACCGAGTTGATCTGATCGATGGTGCGCTGGCTGTCGGAATCGAACGTGCGCAGGCTCGCGACGTCGTCGTCGAACAGGTCGATCCGGTACGGGCTGGGCGCGCCCATCGGATAAACATCGACGAGCGATCCGCGCACCGCGAACTCGCCGCGTTCGGATACGGTCTCGACGCAGCGATAGCCGGCCTGCTCGAGATGCCTGCGGTAGCCGTGCGCGTCGAAACGTGCGCCAACCGATAGCACCAGACTATGTGCGGCGAGAAACGACGGCGGCGCCAAGCGCTGCAACAACGTGCGGATCGGCACGACCAGCACACCGCGTGTAAGCGTCGGCAACCGATGCAGCGTGCGCAGCCGATCGGAGACGATGTCTTGATGCGGCGAGAACGCGTCGTAGGCGAGCGTTTCCCAGTCCGGCAACGTCACCACGTCGAGCGCGCCGCTCGAAAAGAACTCGAGTTCGCGGCACAACCGATAGGCGGCAGAGGGATTGGCCGCAACGGCGACGATGAGACCGTCGTGGTACTCGGCGGCCTTGGCAATTGCCAGACTGGCGGCACCGTCGACGAGACCGCTCCACCCCATACGATCGCCGGACCGCTCGGGTAGAGGAGGAGCTTCGGGGTTCGCCATGCAGCGGCTCGCGGATTTGAAGGGCGCGACATTCTACTTCAAGCCCCGGCGCACGCGGGCGTTTTGGCCCATCGCGCGGCCTCTCGCCAGTAGATCCGTTAATTCAGACGGGTTAGAGTGCGTCGCCCCGATTCGAGGCAGTGCATCCT
>JANLUG010000186.1:0-1916 GCA_031363335.1 Gammaproteobacteria bacterium | reverse complement strand
TCGCAACCGGCGTACGAAATCGGGCGGGTCGCGGCGGAACTGCTGGCGACGGTGGGCGACCGCTCGTCGCGCACGATCGTGCTGTCGCCGCGGCTGATCGTGCGGGAAAGCTCGATGCGGCGGCCATACCCGTTTCCACCTCGAAATTGAAATCGATTTCAAGCCATGACATGATTCGGGGAGATCATGAAACTCAAGCTGCTGAAGTGTGACTGGGGCATGGAGCATCTCGGCGAGATGCCCGATCGGCTGCGCGCGTTTGCCAAGGCCGGCTACGACGGTGTCGAGTGCGCGAACATCGGCATGGACCCCGCCGAGTTCGGCGATCTCACGGCCGAGCTCGGGCTCGACTACGTCGCGATGATGTTCTGCGACGATGAAGCGGCGTTCAAAACCCAGCTCGAGGCGGTGAAGAGAACGCGGCCGATCCTGGTCAACTGCCATCCCGGTCGCGACTACTTCGATCTCGACCGCAGCGTCGCGTTCTTCAACAACGTCATGGAAATGGCGAGCCGGATCGACGCGCCGATGGTGTTCGAAACGCACCGCACGCGCTGTTTGTACTCGGCGTGGCAGACCGAACGCATCCTGAATGCCTTGCCCTGGCTGCGGATCACCGCGGACTTCAGCCACTTCACGAACGTCGCCGAGAACAATCTGAAGGCTGAACCGTACGCGCGGATGATGGACATCGCGATCGACCGCGCCGACCACATTCACGCCCGCGTCGGTTCGGCGCATTCACCGCAGGTCGCCGATCCGCGCGTCGGCATGGGGCTGAAGTGGACCGGGCTGTTCGAGCGCTGGTGGGATCGCATCATCGACGCGCGTCTGAAAGAGAACAGACCGTTCCTGACGATCAATCCCGAGTTCGGACCGCCGCCGTATCAGCCGGTGGACCCCAACGACAAACCGCTCGCCGACATCTGGGATATCTGTCTGTGGATGACCGATCGATTTCGTACGCGTTGGGCCAACAAGTTGGAGGCCAAGTGATGAGCAGACTCAACCTGAAATTCGGACCGCCGCCGGCGACGAAATTCGACGTCAATCCGACCGCGAAGGAGGTGCAGTCCTTCCAGGACAACGGCTTTCTGGTGGTCGAACGGTTGACCACCGACGAAGAGATCGCGTGGATCCGGCAGATTTTCGAATTCATCTTTTCGAAAGATCATGGAAAGGGGCCGCGCGCGCCGGTCGACCGATCCGGCACGCTGGAGCCGGGCGAAGAGAGCAAGCTCGCGCAGGCGTTCCATCCCGAGATCGAATTCCCCGAGTTGCTAACGACCAACCACTGGCGCAACGCAAAGCGTTATGCGGCCGCGTTGCTCGGTGTCGACGCATCGACCCTGTCGAGCTGGGGCCACATGATCCGCAAGCCGCCCGGCGGACGCGCCGCGCTGTGGCATCAGGATCACGCCTACTGGCAACCCGAACTCGACTACTACGCGCTCGGCGTGTGGTTGCCGATGCACGACGTCTCCACCGAGATGGGCGCGATGCAGTTCATTCCAGGCTCGCACAAGCGCGGTCTGCTGAAGCATCACCACGGCGAAAATCCGCAGTTCAACGTATTGGAAGTGGACGAGTCGTTCGACGAATCGAAGGCGGTGCCGTGCCCGCTGAAGATGGGCGGTGCCACCTTCCACCATTCGGAAACGCTGCACTACACCGCGCCGAATACCACCAACACACCGCGGCTGGCATTTCCGATGGAGTTCCAGACCACGCCGGTGCGGCGTAACGCTCCCGTCAGCATGCCGTGGATGGACGAGTTCCGGAAAGCAACCGGCGGTCCACACAAGCTGATTCACGTCGCCGACGGACACATCTCCGAACTCTGACAGCGTCTGGAATGGCGTCTGGCGCGATTTCGCATGTGTCGGTTCGACTTCGATCGGAGGCGAGCGACGGCG
>JANLUG010000169.1:0-7714 GCA_031363335.1 Gammaproteobacteria bacterium | reverse complement strand
TCGTGAATTCGGGATTGTGCAAGCGGCCCGATTCCTCGGCGCGAAACACCGGCCCGATACGAACGATCGACGGCGCGCCTGCGGCAAGCAGGCGCTTCATCTGATATTCGGGCGAGGTCTGCAGATAGCGCCGTTCACCGGCGTCGAGCAGCGTCAGCGATTCGATCGCGGGATCGGTAACGGTGGTGCGCGACAGCACCGGCGTATCGACTTCGAGCACGCCGCGCTGCGCAAAGAACGCGCGGATCGACGCCAGCGTCTGCGATCGGGCTAAGAGCGTTTCGATGGAACAGGTCGGACGCCATTCCTCGTCGCGCAACGCTCCTCCGACGAACCGGCTATTGCGCGCGGCTGACGTACGCCCCGGTGCGCGTATCGATTTTCAGCACGTCGCCGATAGATATGAAGAGGGGCACTTTGACCACGGCGCCTGTAGAGACCTTCGCGGGCTTCGTGCCGCCGGTGGCGGTATCGCCCTTGATGCCCGGATCGGTTTCGACCACTTCCAGAATGATGAAGTTCGGCGGCGTCACTGCGATCGGCACGTCGTCCCACAACGTGATGATGTAGCTGTTCTCCTCCTTCAACCAATCCTTCGAATCGCCGAGCACGTCCGCGCCGGCCGCGAGCTGCTCGAAGCTGCCGTCGGTTTTCATGAAGTGCCAGAACTCGCCGTCGGTGTAGAGGTACTGCATGTCCATGTCCATCACATCGGCGCCTTCGAGGCTTTCGCCGGACTTGAACGTGCGCTCCCACATGCGGCCGTTCTGCAGATTGCGCAATCGCACGCGATTGAAAGCCTGGCCTTTGCCCGGTTTCACAAACTCGTTCTCGACGATCGAACACGGGGCTCCGTCGAGGAGAACCTTCATGCCGGGCTTGAACTCACTGGTAGAATAAAAGGCCATTTCGCGTGCGTAACACCTGTGCAAAAAACGGCGCCATGATACCGCTGAAGACGATTCCGTGGCAGTCCGACGCCTGGACCCGCGCGCTCGCCGACGCGATCACCGATCCGCGCGCATTGCTCGCTCGTCTGGAGCTCGACGCAATCGACGTCGATTTCGAGCCTGACTTCCCGTTGCGCGTGCCGCAATCGTTCGTCGAACGGATGCGCATGCGCGACCCGAACGATCCATTACTGCGGCAAGTACTGCCGTTGGCGACCGAGCGCGACTCGGTGACGGGTTACTCGCTCGACCCGCTCGGCGAAGCGACCGCGACGCTGGTGCCCGGTGTCATCCAGAAGTATCAGGGCCGCGTGCTGTTGATCGCCGCACCGGCGTGCGCCGTGCACTGCCGCTACTGTTTTCGCCGCACCTTTCCATACGCGGACCATCAGCAGGCGGTCGCATTTCCGTCGCTCACCGCCGTGGAGCGGGATCCGAGCATTTCCGAGGTGATTCTGTCGGGTGGCGATCCACTGATGCTGAAAGACGCGCCGCTGCGTCGCCTCGTGTCACGCCTCGACGCCATCCCGCACCTGCGCCGCGTGCGCATCCATACCCGCTTGCCCGTGGTGATACCGGAACGGGTGACGTCGGAACTCATCCAGTTGCTGCGCGACACCCGGACCTCGATGTCGATCGTGCTGCACGTGAACCATCCGAACGAGATCGCCGGATCGTTCGTCGACGCGTGCGATGCGCTGCACCGCAGCGGCGTCACGCTGCTGAACCAGAGCGTGCTGCTCGCGGGGGTGAACGACGAGGTCGAGGTGCTCGACGAATTGTCGCAGCGATTGTTCGACAACCACGTGCTGCCCTATTACCTGCATCTGCCCGATCGTGTGATCGGCACCCACCACTTCGACGTGTCGCAGGAACGCGGCCTTGCGTTGATAGCGGCGCTTCGATCTCGCTTGCCCGGCTATCTCGTGCCGCGACTCGTGCGTGAGGTGGCCGGCCTCGATGCGAAACAGATCATCGCGTCTACCTAGCGACATCCTCGCGACATCGGCCGTAGTAGCAGTATGTAAACGGACGTGAACGCGGTCCGATGAAGCCGTGTTTCATCCTCTATACTGCAGCTACCAGCACCGCCCCCGACGTCATGAGCGATCACTCGCTGCACCTGATTGTCCCCGATAGCACGTTCGCGGGCTTGAGCGTGTGCGATACGAATCCCGCCGCCCTCGCCGAGTGGGTCGCACATTTGCCGATGGCGCACACGTCGGAAGCCGCACACCAACTGCTCAAAGTTGCGACCGAACTCGCACGCATCGCCGCCGAACCGGATCTGCGCTTCAGCTGCCTCGAGACCATCCGGCCGCCGGCGCATTACATCTGCGCGCGCCTCGATCGCACCGCGGCCGGCGCCTCTGTCGCCGGGGAAGGGCATGCCCAACTCGCGCAGTCGCTGCAGAACGAGCTCGTGCTCGGCTACAAAGCCGTGGTGCGCGACGCGCTGGAAGCGCCCGAATTGACCGATACGCTCACCGATCTGCTCGGCAACGCCATGCACCGCACCGCCGCAGATCTATCGTGCGCGTTGCTGCGGACGTACGAGTTCTATACCGATGCGCCGGCCAGAGCCTGGTACGAGCTGAATCAGCTGTATCGCCTCGCGGACGAACTCGGCATCGCAACGAACGCGTACGCGGACGAACAGAGTCGCGGCGCCGGCATGCTGACGATCGCCGATGTGTACCTGCGAATTGCGCTGCTGGCGGTCGCGAAGCCGAACCAGCTGCGCCAGAGAGATCTGTCGGCGGTCTATAACGCGCTCGACCAGTGGACGCCGCGGATCACGATCGGCGCGCCCGCCGACGATACGATGTTCGTCGTCGACCTCGACGCCGACTCGCCCCCCAGCTATCGCGAACTCGGCAGCCACACCGGCGATCAATTGCGCGGCATCCGCACCGACGTGCTGGTGTACGAACTCGAAGCCTATCTCGCCGAGATGGCGTCCGACGTCCCGGTGCCCGACTACATCAGCCCCGATCTACTGCGCCACTTGGCGCACGCCTGGGGTGTGATGAAAAAGCGGTCTTTCCGGCGCTCTCGCTCGTCCGGTCCGATGAAGGTCTGCATCGGTCTGCGGACATTGCACTACTACATCTCCGGCGGCGTCGAATTTGCCGATCAACTGGGCACCACCGAGGCGCTGTTGCGGCGCGAGATCAATCCGTTCATGCACGAGCAGCAACGCTCGGCGCGTCCGGGCGACGTCTGGGACAACGCGTTCGATCTGCGCGGCGCGCGCATTCCGGTGAACCCGCATATCGACGATCCGAGCCGGACTCTCTTGAACACGCGACGGCCGCAAACCCGCGATGTCGTTGAAGCGAGCTACCCGTACTACGACTCGGAGATCATCGATACGAGCCCGTCGGGCTATTGCGTGCGTTGGCTGACGCCGTTGCCGAACCAGCTGCAGACCGGTGAGCTACTCGCAATTCGCGAACGCGAAGACGCGCGCTGGTGCATCGCGGTGTCGCGCTGGATTCGCCACAGCGACGAGGAAACGCTGATGGGGATCGAGTTGTTGGCCCCGAAAGCGATTCCGGTCGCCGTGCGCATGCTGCAAAAGCGCGGTAACAACATCGACTACCACCGCGCGGTATTGCTGCCCGCGCTGGAAGCGATCGGCCAGCCCGCCATGTTGATCACCACGCGGTTGCCCTACACAGAATCGCAGAAGGTTCAGCTGAAACGGCACGGTATCCAGGCGACCGGCCAGCTGATGCGGCGCGTCCGGATGACCGAAAGTTTTACCCAGTTCACATTCCGAATGCTGGATGGTTACTTGGAAAACACCCAGATCGACCTGAACATGGACTCCCTGTGGAACATGATCGAGGCCGATCAGTCCGAGCAACCCCCGAAGGGGTCTCCGAGCGGGCCCGCAGGGAAGAAGTAGGGAAACTGTTCAACCATTGGGATTGTGTCGAGGTATGGCCACGCCGTCTCCGGTCCGTCTACTCATTGCCGATCGCTCCGAGAATCGCGCACATGAGATCGACTCCGTGCTGCGCAACGCCGGCATCGCCACCCGTTCCGAATTCTGCGGCGATCTTTCCGACGACTCCGTCGCCGAACAACCCATAGATCTCCTCCTCTGCCGGTCCGGCTTCGATCACCTGGAACAGGTGCTGCCGGCACTGCGCAAGCGCAAGCCCGATCTGCCGATCATCGTGATGGACGATTCGTCCGACTCGAAGAATCTGACGCGCGGCCTCGCGATGGGTGCGACCGACGTGGTGTTCGACGACGACAACGAGCGTTTTCTGTACGTCGTCAAACGCGAACTCGAGAACGTCTGCCAGCGCCACCGCTACACCCAGACGAGACGCGCGCTGCAGGAAGCCGAGCGCCGCTGCGAATTATTGTTGGCGAACTCCACGGCCGCCATCGCATACGTGCACGAAGGCATGCACATTTACGCCAACGACGACTACTTCAAGCTGTTCGGTTTCGAAGACGCCGACGAACTGCTCGGATTGCCGCTGCTCGACCTGATGGATGCGTCGTTCATCGACGACTTCAGAGCGAAGATCAAAACGTTCCGAGACGACTCGAACGACGAGGTGTCGTTCGCGTTCCGCGGCCGCAGCACGTCAGGCGAGCCGATCGCCGGACAGATGACGTTGTCCGGCGCAGATTACGAAGGCGAGCATTGCACGCAGGTACTCGTGCGATCCGAAGCCGTACCCATGCTTCAGGATGCGGTGCCGGTACTGCAGGACCGTCTGCCGCCGCTCGACGACCTCGACGCGGAGCCGATGCCTGCGGCCGCACCGATCGTCACGAACGGCAGCGCCGATTCGTTCCATTCGACGCAGAACTTCCTCGCGGAACTCGAAGGTAACTCAACGCTATCCGGCGCGATGCTCGTCGTAGAGATCGACGATTTTGATGCGATGCAGATCGAACTCGGATTGCTTCGGTCGGAATCGTTGGTCGAACAACTCGCGGAAGCACTGACGGCCGAACTGGGCGGCGCGCGTATCGCGCGTATCGCCAATCATCGCTTTGCGATCGCAGCCGTCGGCAGCGAAGCCGGCGGCGACGTGCTGGCCGAGCGGCTGCGCGAATCGATCGAAGGTGCGCTATTCGAAGTGGACGGCAAAACCGTGCGACGCACGATCTCCATCGGCGCGGCCGCAATCACCGAGTCCGGCACCGGCGCCGATGCGATGAACCTCGCGTTCAAGACACTCGTAACCGCCCGCAGCGCGAACAAGACGAATTGTATTCAATGGCCCAGCGTCACGACGCTCGAAGCCGAAGGCAACACGAACGGGCTGTCGGGCGAACAGAAACGCATTCTGAAGCTCGTCAACGACGCGATCGACAACCACACGTTCGTATTGCTGTTTCAGCCGATCATCAGCCTGCGCGGCGACTCCGACGAACACTACGAAGTATTCCTGCGGCTCGTCGACGAGAAGGGCCGCCGCCTGCCGCCCGACCAATTCCTCGACCTCGCAATCGAAAACGGCGTTGCGGCCAAGATCGACCGTTGGGTCATTCTGCAATCGATCAAGATCCTGTCGGTGCATCGTTCGAAGGGGCACAACACGCGCCTGACGATCAACCTGACGCGCAACAGCCTGATCGACGAAGAGTTCATTCAATGGCTCGGCGTCGCCATCAAAGCGGCACGCCTGCCGAGCGACGCGGTGATCTTCCAGATCGCGGAACCCGATGCCGCAGGTCACGTAAGGCAAGCGCGCGAATTCGTCCAAGGCTTGAAGGCGATGCATTGCCGCACGTCGTTGCGGCACTTCGGCGTGACGGAGAATCCGTTCGAGACATTGCGCCACGTCCCCGTCGACTTCGTGAAGATCGACGGCGGCCACGTGCAGGAACTCGAAGGCAATTCGGCGAAGAAGGACAAGCTCACGAACATGATTCGCGAGCTGCAACAGCACGGCAAGTTGACGGTGATCCCGATGGTCGAGAGCGCCACAGTGTTGTCGGCGCTATGGCAGGCCGGTGCGAACTACATCCAGGGTCACTACCTTCAGGAACCGTCGACCGAAATGAACTACGACTTCGCAGCGGACGATTGATCGTTCGCCGCGGCCTGCTCGATGTCCCGGTCGGTAAACCCCATCAGAAACAACACGCTGTCGAGCCCGAAGTTCGAGATTGCGTGACTCGCTGATTCCCTGACGATCGGTTTGGCGTGAAACGCCACGCCTAGCCCCGCGGTCGCCAACATCGGCAGATCGTTGGCGCCGTCGCCGATCGCAATCGATTGCGCAAGCGCGATGCCGTCGTTGCTGCACAACGCGCGCAACACACTCGCTTTGCGCTCCGCATCGATGATCTCGCCGGACACCGCACCGGTAACGACACCGTCCTTTGTTTCGAGCGCGTTCGCGTGCACGTAGTCGATGCCGAGTTCGCGCTGCAATCGCTCCCCAACGAGCGTGAAACCGCCGGAAATGATCGCCGTCCGATAGCCGAAGTGCTTCAACGCCGAGATCAAGCGGCGCGCGCCCTCGGTCAGCGGTACGGCGGCCGCCACGTCCGCAAACGCCGTTTCGGACAATCCCTTCAGCAATACAACGCGGCGCCGGAAACTCTCTTTGAAGTCGATCTCACCGCGCATCGCGCGTTCGGTGATCGCCGCCACTTCGTTGCCGACCCCGTGCACACGGGCGAGCTCGTCGATGACCTCCACTTTGATCAGCGTGGAATCCATATCGAAGGCGACGAGGCGCCGATTGCGCCGATAGACCGTGTCTTCCTGAACGCTGAAGTCGAACGTGAGGCGGCCGGCCGCTTCCAGCAGTTCCGCCTTCAGTCGGCGCGGTTCGGCAAGCTCACCTCGCAGCGATATCTCGATGCATGCCCGCGCGTTCGCGCCGCTGCTGTCCAGCGGCAAACGCCCTGATAAACGTCTGATGCCGTCGATGCCGAGCGCGTGGCGTTCGACGATGGCCGTCACCGCGGCGAGCTGCTCCGCCGCAACACCGGCCGCCAACATCGTCACGATGTAGCGCGGCTTGCCTTGTTGCCCCACCCACGTTTCGTATTCGTCGAACGTGATCGGGGTGAAACGGATGACGGTGCCGAGCGCCTGAGCATGTGCCAGCAACGCAGTTTTCAGCGCGTCGGTCGCGGCGCGATCCGGAATCTCGATCAACATGCCGAGACTCAATTCGTCGTGGATCACGGCCTGACCGACATCGAGCACGCGAACTTGATAACCGGCCAACGTCGATGTCAACATGCTCATCAGCGCGGGCTTGTTTTCGCCCGATACGTTCACCAACACGATCTCGCTGACACGCTTTCGCATTCGCCTACGACGCAAGGCCTGAGAAAAGTCCGCGCAGACGCTAACGCCTCACACCATGCACGTCAAACCAATGTGGCCGAGTGTGCGCGACGCTCTAACGAGACGGCGCTGGCAGGCGACATTGCTCGCGTTGTGCGCGTCTTTGCTGACTGCATCGTTGCTCGGCATATCGTGGTATCACTCCGTCGAAGACGCGCGCAGCGCGCGCATGGCGCAGTTCGGCAACGCTGCTGCTGCACAATTGGCCGCACTCGCCATCGAACCGCTGATCACGCTCGATCGCATTCGCCTCGGCGTGCTGGCAACGCGCATGAGCGAACTGCCGGAGATCGAGTCGGTGACGATCGTTACCGTCGACGACCGGATCGTCGCAAACGCGGGTTCCCGGCCGCTCGCCGATACGAAGCTCTTCACGCACGATGTCGAATTCGAAGGTGCAGTGGCCGGATATGTGCAG
>JANLUG010000151.1:0-2692 GCA_031363335.1 Gammaproteobacteria bacterium | reverse complement strand
GTTGGCGGTTGGTCTGTTGCTGTTGATGACCGCGACGCAAACGCGCGAGGACATGTCGACGTCGTACGAATGGATGTTGACGTCGGCATTGAACGCGGGTGAATACCTGCTCGCTGCGCTGTTATCCGCGTGGCGAGCAGGTATTCACCCGCGTTCAATGCCGACGTCAACATCCATTCGTACGGCGTCGACATGTCCTCGCGCGTTTGCGTCGCGGTCATCAACAGCAATAGACCAACCGCCAACAATCCGGCGAAGCCGACCAGACGCACGCCGCGCACCGTCTGGCTATAACGCCGCAGCAGCAGCGCACCGGTCACGATCATCAACAACCCGGCTGTGTAGAAGTACAGATCGATCACGTAGTCGAACCGCACCACGGCAACCGCAGCGATGCCGGCGCATACAGAGGCGCCGACGATCCAGGGCGCGACAGCGCGCATTCGCGCGGCGGCTCCATCGGCGCGCAGCCCGACCACCAGCGTGAACGCGGCGAGTACGAGCGCGGCCACGCCGCCGCCGAGTTCCAGCACAAATGCCTGTTGCTCTTCAGGCACGAATGCCGCTGCGCCGAAGCCGACCAGCAACAGCATCATCAATTGCAGCAGCGCCACCGGCCCCTTCAGCAACCAAGCCGACCACGCGTGCAGCCATTGCAGCACGCGCATGGCACCGCCGCGTCCGGTTGCCAGCGCAACCTGGTCGACGACGTCGCGCGCCAACGTGTTCAAGTGGAAAAACAATTGGTAGCTCGCCGACAGCGCGCGAATTCCACCAGGCCGCAAGCGGGAATAATCCGCCCAGTACAATTCGTAAAGATCGACGCGCGTTGCGTCCTTTTCTCGCAGCAACGAGATACGCGTCGATTCGTAGAGCGCATCCTCCTCGGCAGGTAGATAGCGCGACAACAAATAGTCGGTCAGCGTTACACCGAGGTCTTCTGCGTCGGGCGCGCACGCAACGTTCTGCGCGCGGCGCTGCGACAGAAAGAAATTGCTGGCGCGGCCGGGCCTGACGCGCAACACACTCTCCGACTCACCGTCGGCCGGCTCCGCAGCCGGTTCGCGAACGGGCGAGAGTCTGCGCACCGGCAGGATGATCGCGTGCTTCTCACCCTCTACGTAGCGCGCCTGCTCCGGCCCACCGTGGCACAACAGGCGCGCGAGTTCACCCACCGTCTGGCCGGGTTGCTGATCTGCAACGCCATGCACGGTGATGATTGCGACGCGTTCGGATAGGGACAACCTAGCGCGCCTTCGTGAACCGCAGTTTCAGCTCCAGCGTGCCGAGCATGATGCCGGGCTGATGCATAAAGGTGTTGCCCGGCGCGTACGCGATGCCATCGAGGCGATCGAACAAGTGCGTCCACGCAAGGGTCTGTTCAAGCCGCGAAATGCCCGCACCCGGACACACGCGCGGACCGGCCGAGAACGTCAGATGCCGGCTGACGGCTTTGCGGTCGAGTTGCAGTTCGTGCGGACATTCGAATTCGTCGGCGTCGATGTTCGCGGCAGCCCAGCGCAGGTGCAGCGATGAACCGGCCGGCACCGCCACACCCTGGAACACCTCGTCCTGACTCGTGATTCGTGTCGACAGACCCTGTGTCGGTGCGCGCAGCCGCATGCCCTCCTCGATGAAGTGGCGGATCTTCTCGCGATCGCTTTTCACTTCATCGAACACGCCGGGACGCTCGCACAACAGCTGTGCCTGTTCTTCGAGCGCGTACTGCGTCGTTTCCAGGCCGCCGATGATCATCGCGTAGACGATGCCGTTGATCTCCAGATCGGTCAGCTTGCGACCGAGCGCGGTGTAGGTGACCTGCGTCAGGAAGCTGATCATGTCGTCCTTCGGTTGCCGGCGCTTCGCCTGCACGTGATCGTTCACGTAATCCTTGAAGCCGTCGAGCAACTTGAACTGTTCGACCGTCTGCTCCTTCGTGAGCAGGTTGCGGTGGCCGCGACCGTATACGAACGCTTTCACCTGCGCGGTGCCCCATTCGGCGAGCCGCGGAATGTCCTCGTGCGGGAAGCCCAGCACGTTCGCCATCACCCGCTGCGGCAGCGGCCGCGCGAACTCCGAGATGAACTCCACCTCACCGCGATCGATCCACGCATCGATGAGTTCGTCCACGCAACGGGTGATCATCTCGGTGTGGCGGCCGGCGCCCGGCCCTACCCACGGATCCGTGAGCTCCTGCCGATGCGCGCGCCAGAGTTCGATCGTTGGCCGCAACGTCAGCATGGAAGCGATCATCGCGTTCGTCTGGGTCAACTGCTCCGGCGGAAGGCCGGACTGTTTCAACTGGTCCACCGCGAGCGACAACGTTGGTGGAAACCGCACGGGGTCGCGCACCACGGCCGCGATGTCGGCGTACTTCGTCAGCACGAAGCCGTCGCTACCCGGCGTGGGACCTTCGCCCGGAAGACGCAACACCGGCGCGTCGCGATGCAGAATTTCGTATGCCTCGTACCAGTGCTCCTGCGCGCCGGGCGAGAACAGGTCAACGTCCTGCAGACGCATCGGACAACGCATTTCGCTGAGATCGTGATTGGGCGTCTTGGGTGCCGTCATAAGGCGTGCGGCAGTTCTCTTGTAGGACCGGCACCGAACCGACGGACCCGGGTAGCCGCAGCAACACGCGCGTCGCCGACGTAGTACGCGTCCTGTACGAACGGCGTGACTTCCATTCAGC
>JANLUG010000099.1:0-1303 GCA_031363335.1 Gammaproteobacteria bacterium | reverse complement strand
GGCCAACGCACCCGGCCGTCGGATCGGTACATACCGTGAAGTTCTGCCGTACTGCGTGGGGGCAAGCAGAGTAACCGCTGCCGCGCATTCCGGACAATCGCGCGGCGTGCCCTTACGGAATAAACTAGCGCCGCCCAACAGTCCTACTTGCCCCACTCTCTCGAGACCTGACGATGTACGCAATCATTGATGCCGCGATTCAGCGTTCGCGGACGACTCTGCTGATCCTCGCGATGGTCGTAATCGCCGGCATCGCTGCTGACCGCGCGATTCTCGTCGAGTCCGAACCGCACATCGAGGTGCCGTTCTTCGTCGTGACGATCCCCCACGAAGGCATCTCGCCGGAAGATTCCGAGCGCCTGCTCGTGATGCCGATGGAAACCGAGATGCGCTCCATCGAAGGCATCAAGGAGCTGACGTCGTATTCGTCCGAAGGCGCTGGCACGCTGGTCATCGAGTTCAACGCCGACTACCCGCTGACGAAAGCGTCCATCGACGTCCGCGACGCGGTCAATCGCGCCAAGGCGAAGCTGCCGAGCACTGCGAAAGAACCGATCGTCCAAGAACAGAACACAAACGACTTTCCGATCATTCAGATCAACCTGCTCGGCGACGACGTACCGGAACGCGTGCTGTACAACACCGCCGTTCAGTTGCGCGACGACATCGAAGCGATCCCGCAAGTGCTCTCCGCCGACCTCAACGGCCAACGCGAAGAAGTGCTCGAAGCGTTGATCGACCCGTCAGCACTCGAGAGCTATCAGATCTCGAACGAACAGCTGCTGATGAACATCGTCAACAACAACCGGCTGATTCCGGCCGGCGCGCTCGACACCGGTGAGGGGCGCTTTGCGGTGAAAGTCCCGAGCGTCATCGAAGAAGCCCGCGACATCTTCGACATTCCGGTAAAGACCGACGGCGACACCGTGGTGACGCTGCGCGACGTAGCGCAGATCCGTGCCACGTTCAAAGACCGCGTCAGCTACGCGCGCGTGAACGGCAAGCCTGCCATTTCGCTGGACATCAGCAAGCGCACCAACGCAAACGTCATCGATACGGTCGCTAAAGTGCGCGCCGTGGTCGAAGCAGCGCGCCCGCACATCCCGAGCAGTGTCCAGATTCTTTATACGCAGGACCAGGCGCCGTTCGCTCAGGAACAGGTGACCGAACTGCAGGGCAACATCGTCACGGCGCTTGCACTCGTGATGATCGTCGTCGTTGCGTCGATGGGCATGCGCAGCGGCATCATCGTGGCGTTGTCGGTGCCGGTCTCGTTCCTGGTTGCGCTGACGACGATCTATCT
>JANLUG010000091.1:0-3452 GCA_031363335.1 Gammaproteobacteria bacterium | reverse complement strand
GGAAGAAAACCCGCGCCACCGCTCGTTAACCTCCCTCAAGAAGTCGGCTTGACTGGCATTCCATCAAAGGCTTCACTGTCAGCAGGAAGACAGTCCGACTGATCTTCCGAAAGGGGCGCCGGCCAGAACTTTTGCATCGCGAGGAACGTGAACGATGCCGACCACGTGATCATGGACAACCCCGTCAATGCCTCCGCGGCGCTCAACATCCGCATGGCGCCGAGCGGGACGATGTCGCCGAAGCCGACCGTCGCATAGACCATGGACGACAGATACATGTAGTCGATGACGTCGGGGTGTTCGATGCCGGCAATGCCACCCATATCCGGCATCCAGTCCGCGAACATGTAACCGAGCGCGAACACCCAGATCTCGAGACCGTGGGCGATCAGCAGACCGAGCATCACCAACAGCACGCCGATTCGTTTGTGCACGTGCTCGCCGAGCGTTTTGCCGAGAATCCGCAGCGACTCGTAGTGCATCGTCACGCAGATGAGGACGATGACGATCGCGAGCCCGCTGACCAGAACGTGTTCGAAGAGTGTATCCATCGACGGATCATAACCCGTCAGCGGCGCGCGCCCGGCGCGCTGCTCAGATCATGCGGCCTTCGCGCTCGCCTGCCAGTGCTCGATCAGTTCGCGGTTGTTCGCGTCCCACGGATGAAAGTCGGAGCGCAGGAACTGGCGCCACTCCGGCAACACCTTGCGCAGAATGCCGGACTTGCCGAACAGCCATTTCAGGCCGCCCCACCAGACCGCCGGTTTGAGATGCAAGCCATTGGCTCGCAACATCATCCGCATGCCGGCGAAGACGTGGCGGAACAGCTGCCACGTCTCGATGCGCAGCATCGTACGCAGCGCTTTGCGGGTGCCACCCGACGCGATGTACGTGTCGAACGCGACGGCCTTGTGTTCGACTTCCTCGATCGCGTGCCAGCGCCACAGCTCGGCCATGCGCGGGTCTGCGCCTTCGAGCCACGTCGGGTCCGTCAGCAGCGCATTGCCGAGGATTGCGGTCAGGTGTTCGGTCGCAACAGTGGCGCCCAGGCGCGTGATCGCTTCCAGGTTCTCGTTCGCCCATGCGGTGTCGCGGTCGATGCGCGAATCGATGAAGGTGACGTCGTAACCGCGCGAGCTGCAAAGCACGTCGTTCATCTGCTTGTGTTCGCGACTGTGGATGGCTTCCTGACCGATGAAGCCGCGGATCTCCTGGCTCAGCTTCGGGTCGTCGATGCCGCGCTGAAACGCGCGCACGCTGTCGATGAAGAACTTCTCGCCTTTCGGGAACGTCAGCGACAGCGCGTTGAAGAAGGCGGTGCGGAACGGATCGTTGCCGTGCCAGTCGCGCGACAGGCACTCGGTGAGCGCGAATTCAGGATGGCGCGGATTGATCGACACTTCGACCGGCGTACGGGACAGGGCATTCATCGAGCGGCTCCGGAGCGGACTGACACGCCGTCCATGCTACTTGTGGATCGGACTTTGAGTAGGTTACTTTCGGACAGCAGGGGTGTCATATGCGGCCAAGAGCGACGCCGGCCATCAGCGAACCGGGAACGGCGATCAACAACCAGAACGCCTATCTTGAGGCGCTGCTCGAGGTCGTGCGCGCCGAAGGTGTGGCGTCGGAGGCGCTGTTCAAGCACGCGCGGAACGCGTGGCAGGCTCCGGGTCTGCCGGACTTCGTGCAGCTGTGCGACAGCGCGTTGCAGCTCACCGGCAATGCTCAGCTCGGCATCGAGTTCGGCGGACGGCTCGATCTGACCAGCCACGGCATCCTCGGTTACGCGTTGATGAGCAGCCGAACCGTCGAGCAGGCATTGCAGCGGCTGATCCGCTACATCGGCCTCACGGCGCCGCCGATCCATTTCGAACAGGTGATGCAGGGTTCGCGGTGTCTGCTCGTCTGCTGCCCCGAACCGGAACTCGTTCCCCAACAGTTTTACATAGACGCGGTACTCGTCTCGGTGATCGTGTCGGCGCATACGCTGCTCGGCGGGCGGGTCGCGCGCGAAGCGGAGCTGTGGCTCATGGGCCCGAAGCCGCCGCACGCGGATCGTTACGAGGCGGTCGCCGGCGTGGCGGTCAGTTTCGATCGACTGCACAATGCGGTGACGATGCCGCGACGCTATCTCGAAGCGCCGGTGCTCAGCGCCGAGCCGGCGATGGCGGAGTTGTGCCGCCAGCAGTGCGAGAAGCTGCTCGCGAACATGCGCGACCGGCGTGGTCTGGCAGGGCGCATTCGCGAACAGCTGCTGCGCGCGCCGGGGCACTTCCCCGATATCGAACGGATCGCAAAACAATATGGCTTGAGTCAGCGCACGTTGCGCCGCCGCCTGACGGATGAAGGCACGTCGTATCGGACGCTGCTCGACGAAGTTCGTCTCGAACTCGCGCGTACGTATCTGACGTCGACCGGATTACCCGTCGCCGAAATCGCCGTATTGCTCGGCTATGATGATCCGGCCAACTTCCGCCGCGCGTTCAAGCGCATGCAACGCCAATCACCCGCAGACTATCGTGGCGGGATCGATCAAGGAGACATCTGATGGGACGAGTGCAGGACAAGGTCGTGATCGTGACGGGTGCGGCGAGCGGCCTGGGTGCAGCCGATGCGCGCGTGCTCGCCGCGCAGGGCGCAAAAGTCGTGATGACCGATATCAATGAAACCGGTGGGCGGGCGATCGCCAACGAGATCGACGCCGAGTTCGTACGTCAGGATGTTGCCGACGAGGCGGGTTGGCGCGACCTGATCGAAACGGTGGTGCGCCGATACGGTCGCCTCGATGGCCTCGTCAACAACGCGGGTATCGCAGTGGCGGCGAACATCGAGAACACCACGACCGATGCGTGGCGCCGCACGCTCGCGATCCATCTCGATGCGACATTCTTCGGCTGCAAATATGCGATCGCCGCGATGAAGGATGCCGGCGGCGGTTCGATCGTCAACATGTCGTCGTCCGCCGCGCTCATCGGCATTGCTGACTTCCTCGCATACTCCGCAGCGAAAGGCGGCATCCGCTCGATGACAAAATCGATCGCGATTCACTGTCGCGCGCAGAAATATCGCATTCGCTGCAACTCGGTGCATCCCGGCAGCATCAGCACGCCGATGGTCCACGCCGCGCTGGAACAACTGTCGGGGCTCAAGCTGATGGAGCAGAAGGATCCGGAAGCGATGCGGCTACAGATGGGCATCGGCGAACCGAATGACGTCGCGTACATGGTGTTGTACCTGATATCGGACGAGTCGAAGCACATCAATGGCACGGAAATGGTCGTAGACAACGGCGACACGGTGGCTTGAGGGGCGTAGCGCTGCGGCGCGACTTCGAATGCGGTCGAGCGACGCAGACTTCGAAGGGGGTCGAGCGTCGGCGGGTCGGTGCGGCGGACACGCTCAAGCCGTCCCTGGGCGCTCCGAACGGCGCCATCCATGGCGCCTCAGGG
>JANLUG010000085.1:0-1189 GCA_031363335.1 Gammaproteobacteria bacterium | reverse complement strand
GCACCATGACAAGCACCGGAGTTGCAACCTTGCGGACATCGGGTACGGGTGCGAATGCGGAGACAATCAACGTCACGGGTGCCGTTACCGAACGTTCACCGCGCGCGTCGCGCCACTGTGTATGCATCGACAAGCTGTCCTTGCCGACGGGAATCGCAATGCCCAACGCGGGGCACAACTCCATGCCGACTGCGACCACCGCATCGAACAACGCCTGATCTTCGTTGCCGCGTCCGGCGGCCGCCATCCAGTTCGCGGACAGCACGACGCGCCCGAGATCCTCAACCGCAACGCACGCCAAGTTCGTAAGCGCTTCACCGACCGCCATACGCGCCGCCGCGGCGGGATCGATCAGCGCCAGCGGCGACCGCTCGCCCATCGCCATCGCCTCGCCGTGCAGCGTTTTGAACCCGAGCGTCGTCACCGCGGCGTCGGCCACCGGCACCTGCCACGGGCCAACCATCTGATCGCGCACCACGAAGCCGGTGATGCTGCGATCGCCGATCGTGATGAGGAACTGCTTCGAGCCGACCGCGGGATATCGCAGCACGCGGTCGAGCCTCTGCGCGAGCGACGCCTCGGGCAGATCGAGCGCGCCGGTCTGTGTGGTCACACGCGTGAACTCGCGCTGCAACTTCGGCACGTTGCCGAACAGAACGGCCATCGGCAGGTCGACCGGTTCGTTGTGGAACGCTTCGTCTGCCACGATGAGCTGCTGTTCGAGCGTCGCATCGCCGACGATCGCAAACGGACAACGCTCGCGGCGGCAGATCCGCTCGAACGCCGGCAGGTCATCCAGCGCCACCGCCAGCACGTAGCGCTCCTGCGCTTCGTTACACCAGAGTTCGTGCGGCGCCAGCCCGGGATCGGCGCTCGGCAGGCGGCGCATTTCGAAGCGGCCGCCGCGCCCGGCATCTTTCACCAGTTCCGGCAGTGCATTCGACAACCCGCCCGCGCCGACATCGTGAATCAGTCTGATCGGGTTCGCTTCGCCCAGCGCCGCGCACGCATCGATCACTTCCTGGCAACGCCGCTGCATTTCCGCGTTGTCGCGTTGCACGGACGCAAAGTCGAGGTCGGAACTGCTTTGCCCGGATGCCATCGACGACGCCGCGCCGCCGCCGAGACCGATCAACATGGCCGGTCCGCCGAGCACTATCAGTCGCGTTGCACCGACGAAGGGCAGCGC
>JANLUG010000083.1:0-3586 GCA_031363335.1 Gammaproteobacteria bacterium | reverse complement strand
CCCGGGTGGCACGATGGCCCGCGCGCTCCCGACTCTGACTTGTTAACGGCTATTCAGGCCGTCGGCGCGCATGTAATTCGTCATCGATTCGAAACAATGCAGGGGCGCTCGTGGCCGAAGATCAAACAATGCCGAAACGATTGAGTTCGACACTCGGTCGGGTTTCGGTCTGGGCAATCACACTCGGTTGCTTCTGGTTGCTGTACCAGCGGATCGACGGCGCGGCCACGCGGCAGGGCCAGGAGCTCGCAGGCTATCTCGTCGCGATCCTTGAGCAGGTGAACTGGCTGGCGCTGATCGGCCTGCTGATTCCCTACTCGCTGATTTTCTTCCTGCTCGATTCGGTGGCGGTCTGGCGTACCGTCAACTGGTTCAACGCGCGTGTGCGCTACCTCGATGTTCTGCCGGTTCGCGCGAGCACCTACATCCTGTCGATACTCAACGAACAGGTCGGCAAAGGCGCGATGGCGATGTACCTGCAGCGGCGCGAACAAGTGCCCGGTTGGAAGCTCGCCTCGAGCATGCTCTTTCTGATGTTCTGCGAGTTCTATTATCTGCTCGGTTGGGCGACGCTCGGATGGTGGCTCAACGGCGACACGTTGCCGCCCGTGTTCGACGTCATGCCGATCATTGCGGTGGGCGCACTGGGCTTTTTTGCAGCCTTCTACGCGTTTTTTCGCGGCACCCTGCTGCCGAACGCCGGACTACGCAACCGTCAGATCTTTCATGCGTTCCGAGAAGCGCGGCTTTGGCAGTACCTCACCATGCTGGCAATCAAGTCACCAGCGCTGCTCGCTTCGGTGGTGGTATACGACCTAGCGCTGCGGCTCTTCGGCGTCGAGTTGTCGATTGCGCAGATGTTGGGCTATCTGCCGGTCGTGTTCTTCGGCGCGGGTGTACCGGGACCGATGCGAGCGGTGGCGATCACGCTTTGGGTGGTGCTGTTGCCCGACCACGCAGGACAGATGGCGGCATTTGCGATCGTCATGCACAACTTCTTCATCTTCTTCAATGCTGCGATCGGCTTGCTGTTCCTGCGGCGCATGCAGCGGGAACTGTTCGGCGCAACGCAAGTGGACTGAGCAGGGCCGCGCTCGAAATGCTCTCCAGCAGAGGCGGTTGGTGTTCCCTATCCTGGGACCGGCAAGCCTTCGGCGATGGCGACTCTGAGCAGCGCGGCTTCGAGTAGTGCGCGCGCGTGCCCGGCGGTGTGTTGCAGATCGCGATGCAGGGCGGCGTCACTCGGGGTTTGGTTGGCGCATTCGGCACTGTAGCGTTCGAAACTCCCAAGGCTCAGCACCAGTTCCACGAGATGTCGGGGGCATTCGCAGTACACCGTATTCGATGCGCCGGCGAGCGCCGACAACGCGCGCTCATCGAAACGCTGTGGCGGCGGCAGTTGGTTGATCCCCGCCGCGACGGTGCGCGAGCGTGGCAGTTGCAGCACCGCTCGACACAGCGATTCGATCTCAATGGCATCCGATGGCGCGCGCGCGACTTCGTTGCCGGCAGCGCGCATCCGCCGAATGACGGCGCCGGGCGCAAACCGGTACAGCACGATTGCCTGGCTGGCACGACACGTTTCCTTGATGTTGGCCACGATATCGATGGATGCATCGTTCAGTGTGGCGAGTTCGAGTACGACGATGTCCGCCTGAGCGTCGCGCAACGCCGCTGCCGCGTTGGCGACATCGACGCAGCGTCCGACCACCGCCCAGTTGCCGGGCGATAGGCTCTCTTCGAAGCGTCGAGCGGAGATCAGCGGTCCGATCAACGCAATTCGCGCCTGCCGCGTCGGATCATCCGGAGGCGCTTCGATCGGCGCAGCGAGCGTGCTCGCAAGAGTTCGCATCGCCAGCAAAGCATCGGTCGCCAAGGTGGCGATTGCACCGATCGGATGGCCGATATCCACCAGTTGCTTGATCAGCGCGAGTCGGCGCACTTCCTCGGCTGAATACAGCCTTTGGCCCCGAGGACTCACGCGTGGACCGATGACGCCGTATCGGCGTTCCCAGACGCGCAAGGTCTCCACCGGAACGCCTGCGAGTCGTGCGGCGACGCCGCTGCGGTAGCTCGCGGCGTCAGTGGTGGTCGCGGATTGATCTGGACTCATCTTGGTCTCCCGGCTATTCGACCACGCAAGGATACCCTATTGAACCGAATATGAACCGGTAACGCCTAAATAAATCGGTTCATTTAATGGACAAAATGGGTTCATCTATCTAAATTGTACGGCAGTGTCAGCCCTGTCGCGGAAAGCTCGGTCGCTGACTCGGTGATCAGAGAGACCCATTCAAGGAAGCAAAAACCATGACCAGTCGTCGAGATTTCGTGCTGATGGCAGGTGCGAACTACGTGGCGGGACGGAACTGCGCCAACTGTCTGCAGTTCCAGGGCAAGGGCGCCGATGGCTGGGGCGTTTGCCCCGCGGTCGGCGGCAGGCTGGTTGCCGCGAAGGGCTGGTGCGCAGCTTGGGGCGCGAAATCATGACCCCAGGGAATCTCGCTGCGCTGAGCAACGGAGCAGCCGTGGAGGCGTGCGATGAATTCGTTCCCGTCGCGTGACCTCGCAGTCCCCATCGGCGCGTTGGACACCGAAGACTCAGGTAGTCTTCTCGACCATCGTGGCGAGCAGGTACCATGGTGAGCCGCGTCGCCCCTTCGCCAAATCGTTACCGAAAGCCGGAACTTCTCTTAATGCCGGAACTTCCTTTGAAGATATGCCACGTCTGCGGGCGGCCGTTTGCCTGGCGGAAGAAGTGGCGCAGGATTTGGGACGAGGTGCAGACGTGCTCGGAGCGCTGTGGGGCGGATGCGTTCAGGGACGCCGAGCAGTGAGCCGCTCATTGAGACGCAGGATCGGGCGCGCATCATTTTTGGTCGGGCTGCTGCTCATCGCTTGGCTGCCGATGGGAATCCTGGACATCGTGCCTTTCGTTCTGCAGTTGCCCGGCGAGTCCAGCATCCGAGTTCACGCTGCTGCGGCGATTGGGTGTCTGATCGTTGCGACGTGGGGATTCTGGAATTGAGGAACGCGATGCTCGCGCGACGATTCGAACGTGTTCAAACCGGCGGATGTGATCCGTCTTCCATGTACCACAAACCCAGGACTTCAGCTCTCATGAAAGGACTTTTCTCATGATCAAAATGTCGGACGTATGCATCTTGCTGGCGGTGATGGTGGCATTCGCCGTCTCCGGATTTCTCTGGTTCAGTGGCCAGAAGGATGAAGGCCTGTTCACGGCAACGTGGGTGCCGTCGATTCTCTGTTTCGGCATCTATTTCAAGGTTCTCGGTCTAAAGGGGCGGGCAAATGACTGACTCACTGATTCTATATGCCGGCATGTTCTGTTTTGCCCTGACCGTACTCGGCGTGGCACTGACGATGATCGAGTTCAAACGCATGAAAATGTAATGGACACCCAGCTCCCGGCGTTGCGGGGCGTCGACCGCGCCCCTCAACGCATATGTCTACAACTGGCGTGGACTGCGTTGGTCAGCGTCGCTGGCAGCTTAAAGCGGCGACGTGGTGACCGCTGCACCGTGAGACGTGGTCTGGTCGTTGGACTGATCTTGGACGGGCTTAT
>JANLUG010000039.1:0-1339 GCA_031363335.1 Gammaproteobacteria bacterium | reverse complement strand
CTGTGGAGCGATGACAGTCGTTTTTCTCAGCGTCTTGCGGGTTTCGCACCACCAGTATCACTTGCTGTCCGATCAGACCGCCAATAGAGGTCTCGCGCAGCAATACGTCGACAACAATTTTCTCATCGGCGACAGACGGCTCACCGCATCCAACGTTCACCGGGGCATCCGCGAACTCGCTACCTTGAATCTCGGGGTCGATATCTATTTTGTCGACGCGGCTGGTGGCATCGTTGCTTCGTCCGTCGACGATTTGCAGCGTCCACAAACTCGAATTGATGTCGACATCATTCGTGAGTTCCTAGACGCGGAAAAACTCCCGATTCTTGGCGTAGATCCACGCGAGCCCGAGGATAAAAAGATCTTTTCCGCGGCACTCGTTGATATACCGGAGTCGCCGGCAAAGTATCTCTATGTTGTATTGCGTTCACAGGATCGCGCAGCCGCCACAAGCCTCGATTATTCAGTGGGCGAAAACCTCGCCGGAGCCTCCGCGGTCATGCTGTTCAGCGCCGCTGCCAGCCTTGTCGTGTTGAGGCTGCTGACGCGTCGCCTGGGTCGCCTGGAGTCGGCGATGCTGGCATTTCGTGCCAGCAATTTCTCGCAGATTCCGGTCGGTGAGCCACTGCGCACGTATGAGCGGGGCGATGAGATTGAACGCCTGAGCGCATTGTTTGCTCAACTGGCGGCACTCATTGGGACGCAAGTCCAGGAGTTGCGTCGAACTGACGAGATGCGTCGCGACATGCTGACAAGCGTTTCGCACGACCTGCGCACACCGCTAGCAACGATGCGCGTGCAGCTTGAAGCGATGTCACTGCATGACTCGACGCTCAGTGCTGATCAACGCCACGAGTACCTGGAAACATCGATTAAGCAAACACAGCGGTTGACGCGCATGGTCGACCAATTGTTGCAGTCCGCAAGCCTAGAGGCGCACCAGGTCAGCCCGGAAATGGAACCGATGCAGCTTGGCGATTTGCTACAAGACGTGATTCAAAAGCATGAAGTGGCCGCGCACGAAGGCAATGTCGGCTTGCGTGGCAAAACCACCCAGGGCTTACCGCTCGTCTTCGCCGATGCAGGGCTCATTGAACGCGTCCTCGATAACCTGATCGACAATGCCCTGCAATATGCGCCTGCCGGCACTGTGGTGCGCATTGAGCTGAAGGTGAACGGTGATGCGGTTCGCTGTTCGGTATCGGACACCGGCCCCGGTATCGCGGAATCCGATCGCTTGCGGATTCTTGAGCCCTTCTACCGTGCCGATAGAAGTCGGTCGTCGAGTGCGGGTCACGCAGGGTTGGGACTCTCGATTGTTGCGGCGATACTGTTACTG
>JANLUG010000001.1:0-5197 GCA_031363335.1 Gammaproteobacteria bacterium | reverse complement strand
CTGATCGTCGCGCCCGGCTTCGTCGATCTCCACACGCACTACGACGCGCAGATTCGCTGGGATCCGTGGTGCACGATCTCCGGTTGGCACGGCGTCACGTCGGTGGTGCTCGGCAACTGCGGCTTCGGTTTCGCACCGGTGCGGCCCGATTTCCGCGAGCGCTCGATGCTGACGATGACGCGCACCGAAGCGATTCCGTATGCGTCGATGGAAGTGGGCATGCCGTGGGAATGGGAAACGATTCCGGAATATCTCGACAGCCTCGATCGCGCACCGAAAGGTGTGAACGTCATTCAGTACATGCCGACCGCGTCGTTGATGACGTATGTGATGGGGCTCGAAGCGGCGAAGACGCGCCCGGCGACGGACGCTGAGCGCAAAGAGATGCAGCGGCTGCTGCGCGAAGGCATGGAAGCGGGGTTGTGCGGCTTCTCGATTCAGCGGCTCGGGCCGAACTCGGTGCAGGCCGACTTCGACGGTTCGCCGATGGTGACGGACACGATGGCGGACGAAGACATCCTCGCGCTCGCCGAAGTGCTGCGCGAACGCGGCGACGGCTTCATCCAGATCACGCAGGCCACCGGCAACATCAAGGCCGACCTCGCGTTCCTCGAAAAGCTCGCGGCCACCGCGAACCGCCCGATTCTGCACAACGTGATCGCACCGGCGCGCGTCGATGCGGAGATCCATCGGCGGCCGATGCGCTGGATCGAAGACTGTCGTGCACGCGGCCTGCCGATCTATGCGCAGTGCGCAACGGGGCGCGCGGGGTTTGCGTTCACGCTCGACGATTGGAATCTGTACGACGCGTCGCCGGCGTGGCGCGCGGTCACCACCGGCACGCACGCAGAAAAATTCGCGAAGATGCAGGATCCGAAGTTGCGCAAAGCACTGGTCGACGAAGCCGAATCGGCAGACAAGCGTCTGCGCGCGATTCAGGCCGGCATCGGCGGTAATCCGAAGGGGCTGATCATCCAGTCGGTGAACGGTTCTGCGCACCTCGAGGAATATGTTGGCAAGAGCGTCGGCGACATCGCGATGGCGCAGATGAAGCATCCGGTCGAAGTGATGCTGGATCTATCGATTGCCGGTGATCTGCACGTCGAGTTCCTTGGTCCGGACAAAGGTTCGAACGCGGCCTTCATGGCCGAGATGATCGAATCGGAATACGCGATTCCCGGTGTATCCGACGGCGGCGCGCATACGAAGTTCTTCACCGGCGGCGCATACACCACCGATTTCCTGACATGGCTCGTGCGCGACGAAGAGCGCGTGTCGCTGGAAGAGGCGCACTACCGGTTGTCGAACCTGCCCGCGCATGCGGCCGGCTTCAAAGATCGCGGCGTGCTCGAAGAGGGCATCGCGGCGGACGTGGTCGTTTACGACATGGGCGAACTCGCGATCGATCCGCCGTGGATCGGCAGCGTCGAGCACGATCTGCCGGCCGGCGAATGGCGGCGAGTGCAGCGCGCGATCGGCTACAAGGCGATCGTCGTGAACGGGCAGGTGACGTTCGAATCCGGTGAGTGCACCGGCGCTACTCCGGGTAAACTGCTGCGCCACGGACGAGCCGGCTGAGGGGATCCAAGCACTCCTCTTAGCTGAACCGTTTTCAACCGGTTTTCAAATGGTTTCAACTTAGAGGTACCTGAGTGCGGATCAGGCTGCATGGATTTCTGTTGCTCGCGCTATCGAGCCTGTTCGCGCACACGGTCCGCGCGGATACGGTGGTGATCACGGCCGATCGTATGATCGACGTGATCGCCGGCCGCACAATCGACCGGCCGAGCATTACCGTGGTCGATGGTCGCATCACCGCAGTTGCGACGCAGGGTAGTGCGATACCCACGGGCGCGCGGCATGTCGACTTGCCGGGGGCGACGTTGCTGCCCGGACTCATCGACATGCACGTGCACCTGACCTCCGATCCGCGCTTCGGCGGGTACAGGAGTTACGAGTTCACGGACTCGTTCTGGGCCGTACTCGGCGTGCCCAATGCAAAACGCACGCTCGACGCGGGCTTTACCACCGTCCGAAATGTCGGGGCGGGCGACTATGCCGACGTGGGGCTGAAGCAAGCGATCGAACTCGGCTATATACCGGGGCCGCGGATCGTTCCCGCGACGGGCACGATTGGCGCCACGGGCGGGCACTGCGACTACACCGAATTTCCACCGTCGATCAAAACGCCGACGGACGGCGTTGCCGATGGCCCCGACGCAGTCCGCGCAGCGGTGCGGAAGAATCGTAAATACGGCGCCGAGGTCATCAAGTTCTGCGCAACCGGCGGCGTGATGTCCCGCACCGACACCGTCGGTGGTCAGCAATACGACCTGGCGGAGATGACGGCGCTGGTCAACGAGGCACATATGCTGGGTCTGCGCGTGGCGGCGCATGCGCACGGTGCGGCTGGAATCAAAGATGCAATCCGAGCCGGCACCGACACGATCGAACACTGTAGTCTTGCGGACGCCGAAGCCTTTGCACTCGCGAAGAGTCACGGCACCTACTTTTCGATGGACATCTACAACGACGACTACATCATTGCCGAAGGCGAGAAGAACGGCTTGTTCAAGGAATCGCTCGATAAGGAACGCGCCATAGGCCGCCTGCAGCGCGAAACGTTTCGGGCCGCATTCAAGGCCGGTGTGAAGATGATCTACGGGACGGATGCGGGCGTGTACCCGCACGGCGACAACGCCAAGCAGTTCGCGAAAATGGTTGAATGGGGTATGACTCCGATGCAGGCCATTCAGGCCGCCACGGTGACGGCAGCGGAAGCGCTGGGTCGCACGAGCGATGTCGGGGCGATTGCCGTCGGCCGATACGGCGACATCATCGCCGTCACCGGTGATCCGTTGCAGGACGTAACTCGCCTGGAGTCGGTCGGCTTCGTGATGAAGGGCGGCGAAGTTGTCAAATCGCCAACGGAATAACTGAGTCTCGGGCTGATCATGCAGTACAAACCCTTCTCGATGATTCGCGAGTTCCACCTCGCAGACTGGGTCACGCTCGCGAACGCGGCATGCGGCGCGGGTGCCTTGTTCTCGGTGATGACCTTTCTCGAAGCCAACGACGTTCGCCATGTTTACTTCGCGTGCGCGCTCGTCTTCGCGGCGCTGATTTTCGACATCCTCGACGGTCGCATCGCACGCTGGCGGCAGAAAGCTTCCACGATGGGGCAGGAACTCGATTCGCTGTCAGACGTCATCTCGTTCGGCGTTGCGCCCGCGATGATCGCGTACGGCTGCGGTATGCAGGGGCTATACGACCGGATCATCCTCGTCTACTTCATCGCGTGCGGCGTCTCGCGGCTTGCGCGTTACAACGTCACCGCAGAGGAGTTGTCGGAGGGCACCGGCAAAGTGAAGCACTTCGAAGGCACGCCGATCCCCACGTCGATTCTGTTGGTAGCGGTAATGGCCACGGCAGCGTGGTTCGGCGCCATCCGCGAGAACCTGTGGTTCGGCGAAGTGATTCTGATGGGCTTCACGCTGCATCCGTTCGTGCTGCTGTTCGCGTTGTCGGGCTCGCTGATGATCAGCCGGGTGCGCATCCCCAAATTGTGAGATCGCTATGGCCTACGCCTGTGACATCGCCACCATTCAGCCCGTCATACTCGCAGTTACCGAAGTGTTCACGAAACAAGCGGAGATTCCGTCGCGGCTCCCGGCCATGTTCGACATCGTATACGCGTGGTCGCGCGATTCCGGCGTGGTTCCGGCAGGGCACAACTACGTGGTGTACGACCGGTTCAGCCGCGATGGCATGCGCATGCAGGTCGGCTTCCCCGTGGCGAAGATGTTCGCAGATGCGACGCAGGTGAAGTGCTTGGCGCTCGCCGGCGGCAAGGCAGCGCATTCGACCGTGATCGGCCCCTATAGCGGAATCCCCGTTGCGCACACCGATCTCAACGCGTGGTGTCTCGAACACAAACACGCATTGAGCGGCATGTCGTGGGAGGTCTACGGCGACTGGGTCGACGATCAGACGAAGCTCGTCACCGATATCTACTTTCGACTAGCTTAGTCTTCAAATGGCGCGATCACGGCTCGGAGTTGCGAGCCGACGCGATTTGACGCCGTTCTTCTTCGCCGCGAACGCGGTGTTGATCCGCGCCGCCTGATGGCTCTCGTTGGGCGCCTTGTTGCGCATTGCGATCTTCGCGAACGGATCAGCCTTGCCTTTCACGACGAACGACGCCTGGTTGTCGCGCGACCACTCGGCGAGATAGTCGAAGTCGCTGCGGCGGCGGACGTTGCGCACCAGCGCCACGGCACTGTCGTGGAGCTTTTCGGCGACGCACGGCAACAACCGTCGCGCGCTGCCCGGGTGCGCGTTCGACGCTTCGCACAACACGAGGCTCAGCGGACCCGGCAGGCGCGCTGCGTCGATTGCGTAGCCGACGCCGTCCCTAGTGAGATCGGCCGGCGCCGTGATGATATGAGCGGACGACAGTTCGTACTGATTCAGCCATGAACGAACGGCGTTTGCCGCGTGCGGACTGCTCTCGATCGTCCACAACCGCACGCCGCGGCGCTCGATCTGGATCGCGAGCAACAATGTCGTGAGGTCTGCGCCGCATTGCAGGATGTAGCCGTGGGCTTTCTGCGCTTCGACGAGCAGCGCCTTCAGATATCCGTCGGCGGCCGTGAGGCTGGGATCACCCCAGCTCTTGCAGATTTCGGCGAGGAGCGAATCCGGAATTGGTCCGGACGACGGTTCGCGGGCGGCACGGATCGCGCGGTCGAGTCTGAGTTGCCTTGCGTACGCCGCGGCGCGCGATCGGATGCCGTCGAGTGACGGAAGCGTTGCAAGGCGTTCGAAGTACTGCATGAGCTTCGATGCCTGAGGTCCCCTGGACGGCGGTCAGTGTAGTCGGAGCAGAGTGTGGGCATTGGGTTGCGAGTGTGCATCGGACACGTGACTCAGGTCACAATCCAAGCCCTTGAGCACACGGAGACATCATGCTGACACCACTGCGTTTCCTCACATTGATTCTCGCCGCCCTGGGGCTCGCACCCGGCGCTGCGCACGTATTGGAACTGCCGGTGAAGATGACTTACACGCCGGAGTTGTACACGGCGGTGACCAGCACGCTGTACGCGATGTTCGGATCCGTCGGCGCGGTCTTTCAGATGGGCGCGTTGCTGAGCGCCGGCTGGCTCGCCTATAGCTCGCGCACGCAACCATCGTT
>JANLUG010001080.1:0-2607 GCA_031363335.1 Gammaproteobacteria bacterium | reverse complement strand
TCGTGACTGCGCGCGAGATCGGCGCGCAGATCTTTCGCGGCCATCAGATAGAAGACCGTCGACAGGACATTGAAGACCAGTACGCTGACCAGCGCCCAGCGTACCGATTCCAGGCCGAGATCCGTGTAGGCGTTCAGCAGGTCCGAGGTTGCGCCGACGACCAGCGGCCCGAGCCCCATGCCGATCAGATTCAGTATGAACAACAGGATCGACGCGGCGAGCGCGCGCATCCGCAATCCGACCAGACCCTGCGCCAGCGCGAAGGTCGGGCCGAGGTAATAGGCGCCCAGGAAGCCGGGGACGGCGGCGATCCAGAACGCAACGATCGGGTCCGGCCACGTGTAAACGGCGGTGGAGAACGGCACCGAGATCAGCGTGGCGAGTGCCGGCAGCCAGACGTACCAGCGGACGTCGCGTTTCGCCAGCCGGTCGGCGAGGTAACCGCCGCTCGCGGTGCCGAGAACGCCGGCGAAGCCGAGCCAGAAGAGCGCCGTGCCGATGTCGCGCGTGCCCATCTCGTGAACGCGCATGAACAGCGGCGCGATGAACGGGCCGACACCGTAGCCGACCAGCGCGTGGAAGGCGCCGCCGAGCGTCATGTAGCGAAAGCTCCTGCGCGACCACAGCGCCTTGAACACGAATGCGACCGGCGGCGCTTCCGCGCGCGCCTGCACGACGCGATCCGACACGCCGCGCGACGGTTCCTTCATCGTGAAACGCAAAACCAGCGCCATGATCACGCCCGGCAACCCGACTGCGATGAACGCCATGCGCCAATCCATCGCTTCGTTGATCCAGCCGCCTAGCAGATTGCCCAGCATCGTGCCGACAGGAATACCGAGCGCGTACAGGCCGAGCGCGGTGGCGCGACGGTCCGAGGCGAACAGATCGGAGATCATCGAGTGCGCCGGCGGACTGCCGCCCGCTTCTCCGACCGCGACACCGACGCGCGCCAGCAACAGTTGCCAGAAGTTCTGTGCCAGCCCGCAGACGGCGGTCATCGCGCTCCACACTGCGAGGCAGACGGCGATGATGTTGCGGCGATTGTGCGTATCGGCGAGCCGCGCGATCGGAATGCCGAATGCGGTATAGAACAGCGCGAATGCGATGCCGCCCATCAGTCCGATGTGCCAGTCGTACAGACCGAGGTCTTCCTTGATCGGCTGCGCGAGGATGTTCAGGATCGACCGGTCGATGAAGTTCAGAACGTAGACGATGAACAGCATCGTCAGCGCATACTGCGGCTGCCACGTCGATTGCTGTGGAGTGGACTGCGACAATCAATTGGCTCGTATTGCGGGTAGCGGAGAGTGTCCGATGACGATGTTCCCGGTCAAGCCGCGGTGAAGCTCGGCACCTCGCTGCGCTTTCTGTATCCGACCGGACCGCAGACGTATGCGGCATTCAAACGCGCGCTCGATGCGATGCCGCGGCGCAACTCGACGTTTATCGCGAGGCAGCAGCAGGATCGGGACGCCCGACACGCGCCGTTCTGCGCCGCGACATCTTCGTGGCCGATACCGACGAGGCTGCACACGGTCGTTCGAACTGATCGGAGAGCGGGTGATGCCGGCGATCCGGCGTTTCTAAATTGGGGAGGGGAATATGCGCGAGTATCGAAATGCGGTGATGGACAACGCCCGTTGGACGGGGTTCGAACCGCGACCGGACGACATCTTCGTCTGCACGCCGTCGAAGTGCGGCACCACGTGGATGCAGACGATCGTGGCGAATCTGCTATGGCCCGACGGCAAGTTCCCCGGCCATATCGTCAACGGAATCTGTCCGTGGATCGAAGCGAAGTTCATGCCGGCAGAGGCGATGCACGCGATGCTGAAAGCGCAGACGCATCGCCGCGCGATGAAGAGCCATTCTCCGGCCGACGCAATTCCGTGGTTCCCGCAAGCGAAGTACATCACCGTCGCGCGCGACGGCCGCGACGCGTTCATGTCGTGGTGCAATCACGTGCAGCGCATGAAGATGATCGACATGTTGAACGCGCAGGCGGTGCAGGAAGGCTTGTCGCCGATGCAGAAGTTCGACGGCGACTATCACGCATTCTTCAAGGGGTGGCTTCAAGAGAACAACGTTTTCGACGTGGTCGCCAGTTACTGGGCGCGACGCAACGAACCGAATCTGCTGTTCGTTCATTACAACGACATGAAAGCCGACCTCGGCGCCGAGATGCGCCGCGTAGCCGCATTTCTCGACATCGAGATTCCCGAGTCGAAGTGGCCCGCCGTGATCGACCGTTGCAGTTTCGAATCGATGCGCAACGTCGACACCGAGTCGGACCCGATGCAGATGGCCTTCGAAGGCGGCACCAAAGGCTTCATCTTCAAAGGCACCAACGGTCGCTGGCGCGACATCCTCACCGACGACGAAGTAGCGGCGTATCGCGCGCGCGTGGCCGAGACGCTGCCGCCGGATGCGGCGCGGTGGATGGAGTTTGGTCGCGGCGCGGTGGAGTTGTAGCTCAGAGGAGTTGTAGTCCGGCGGAGGCTTGACGCGGCGGACACGCTCGAGCCGTCCCTGGGCGCTCCGAACGGCGCCATCCATGGCGCCTCAGGGTTCCGTAACGGGACGGCGCATCAAGCCTCCACCTCC
>JANLUG010001042.1:0-1042 GCA_031363335.1 Gammaproteobacteria bacterium | reverse complement strand
TTCCACAGTCACCTCGGTAGGCACTGGGATGGATTTCTCGATGCGCTCGCAGAACGATACACGGTGTATGCGCCGCAACACCCCGGCAGCGAGAACGAGGCGGAGCTGATGCAGCTCGATGCGATCAGCGATCTGGTGCTGTACTACGACGATTTGTTCGCAGCCTTGAAAATCGACAACCCGGTGCTCGTCGGGCATTCGTTCGGCGGCATGGTCGCAGCCGAATACGCGGCTTATTTCAACTCGAAGGTCCATAAGCTCGTGTTGATCGACGCGCTGGGGCTGTGGATCGATGCGACACCGGTTGCCGACATCAACGGCATGGCGGATCGGAAGATTCCGGCATTGCTGTTTGCCGATACATCGGGCTCCGCTGCGGTAGATCTGTTTGCAATGCCATCGGACCCCGTTGCGATGGCAAAGACGATGGTCGCGCGCATCTCGACTCGCGCCGCGGTGTCGCACTTCATATGGCCGATTCCGGATCGGGATCTGCGCCGGCGGTTGTATCGCATCGCGGCGTCGACACTCGTCGTGTGGGGTAAAGCCGATCGATACGTGCCGCCGGTGTATGCGGACGAGTTCGTCGCCGGCATCGCGGGTGCATCGAAGTGCACCATCGACGGCGCCGGGCACTTCCCGCATGTCGAGAAGCAGCACGAAGTCGCCGATGCCGTGTTGGCGTTCGTCGCGCGGTAGAACTCGAATCGGAGATGCCGGATGCGCGGCTCCGAATCCCCCATGGCGCGAACGGCGCAACGATCGGGCGCCCGCAAACGGCGTCGCAAACGCGGATTCAGATTCTCGAGATTCTGGCCCGGCGCGCCCTTGCGGCGTCGTTGGGTCAGAGCGTTCCGGCGCGCGCCTATTTACGCGCAGGTCGTCATGGCAATCGCGTCGGTGCTGGTGCTTTGGGTCGCTATCAACTGGACGTATCAGGTAATCCGAAAACCGACTGAGCTGTTCTTCCCCGTCAGCGGCACGTTGAACAAAACACCCACCGAGACGTGGCAGGAGTACGGGTCGATCTTCCGTGCCCATG
>JANLUG010000421.1:0-7637 GCA_031363335.1 Gammaproteobacteria bacterium | reverse complement strand
TCGCTCGACCTCGGCTGTCCGCCCGACGAATTCGAAGCGTTCTGCAATGAAAACAAAGACCGCACCGTTGTCGTCTACGCGAATACGTCGGCGCAGGTGAAGGCGTTGTCGGATTGGGTCGTCACGTCGAGCATTGCGCTGCCGATCGTCGAACATCTCGCCGCGAAAGGCGAAAAAGTGTTGTGGGCGCCCGACAAATACCTCGGTCGCTACATCCAGAGCCAGACCGGTGCCGACATGCTGTTGTGGAACGGCGCGTGCGTCGTCCACGAAGAGTTCAAGTTCAAGGCGCTCGCCGATCTGAAGGCAATCTATCCGGAAGCGGGGGTGCTCGTGCATCCCGAAAGCCCGGCGCAAGTCATCGAACTCGCCGACGTGGTCGGTTCGACGAGCGCGCTGGTGAAAGCGGCGAAGACGTTGCCGCACGAGATGTTCATCGTCGCCACCGATCGCGGCATCTTCCACAAGATGCGCAAGGAAGCGCCGAACAAACGCTTCATCGAGGCGCCCACCGCGGGCGACGGCGCGACATGTCGCAGTTGCGCGCACTGCCCGTGGATGGCCATGAACCAGCTGCGCGAACTGAAGGAATCGTTAGTTCGCGGGAACAACGAGATCTTCGTCGATCGCGAGATCGGCCGTCGCGCGATGATTCCGCTGCAGCGGATGCTGGATTTTCCGAAGCCTGCTTGAGCGCCGCGCGTCAGCTGCGCTTCTGACTTTCCGCGAGTTCGGCGCTGAGGTCGCGAATGCGCTGATCGAGCATCGCGGTGAGTCGGTAGTTGTCGCTGCTGATCAGGCCGCGCGCGTATTCCAGGTGCTGGATGCTCTTCTGCAGATTACCGACGCGCGCGAAGTATTCGGCGCGCGCCAGGTGTACTTGCACGATGTCGCCGGCTTGCCCGGCCGTTTCGGCGAGGTCGTACCACACGTCGATGTCGTCCGGATAACGGACAGACTGTTTCAACAGAACGGCTTCCGCATCGCGATAGCGCTTCGCGCCGCTCAACGCGTCCGCATAGAGAATCGACAGCGGTTTGTTGTCGGGGTTGATCACGAGCTGCGCCGTGAGCAGATTGATTGCGTCGTCGTATCGTCCCGCCGCCGTCAGCAACTCACCCTCGGTCGCCATGTAGAGCAACGAGTCGGGGTGCTTTGCGAATAACGGCTTCGCTGTGTCGAGCGCGCCGTCGTGATCGCCGGCGGCCGAGAGCGCGATGATCAATCCGTAGTACGCCCAGTCCGCACCGTCGGTGCGTTCGACGAGTGCTTTGAATTGCGCGACGGCCTGCTGCGGCGATGGTGCGTAGTGCACCATCGCGCGGGCGCGCATCATCTGGAAGTCTTCCGAATCGGGATGGATCTTTGCCGGGTATTCGGATGCCTGGTTGCGTGCATCGGAGATGCGCGCCTCGGTAACCGGGTGCGTCAACAGGAATTCGGGCGGCCGCTTGCTGAATCGATACGCGCGCTGCATCTGTTCGAACATCTTCGCCATTGCCGCCGGATCAAGGTCTGCCGCGGCGAGGGTGTTGATGCCGATCCGGTCGGCTTCCGCTTCGCGCTCGCGCGAGAACTGCAGCTGGTTCTGTTGTGCGATCGCCTGCGTCGCCGACATCGCGGCGAGCCCCGCTTGGCCGCCCGTCGCCGCGGCCAGCGCGATCGATGCGAGCATCGCCGCGATATACGGTATCGCCGACTGCTGCTGCATCTCGATCTGGCGCGCGAAATGGCGCTGGCTCAAGTGCGCGAGTTCGTGTGCGAGCACCGCCGAATATTCGTTGACGTCTTCTGCGGCGAGATACAGTCCGAGGTTGATGCCGACCACGCCGCCCGGTGCCGCGAACGCGTTGATCTCCTGCGCATCGATCAGCACCGGAAACAGTTGCTTGCGCTTCAGTTCGGAGTGCTCGGCGAGGCCGTAGAGCTGCGTCTCCGTGTAGTACTTCAGCAGCGGATCGCGCACCGTCGGCACCTCCGCGTGCACCTGCCGCAGCAGCTGTTTGCCGATTTCCTGCTCCATTTCGAGCGATACCACGGCCGACGAGCTGTCGCCGAGTTCGGGCAATTCACTGCTGACGGTCGCGGCCGCGCTGATGCACCAGCTCAAGCCGGTGACGATCAGCAGTCGGATTTTTGTGGTCGCGCGCATGGCTGCATGATACTTAAATTGGCCGCGTCGCCGCTAAGACACCCCGTTACCAGTGGGCGTTCAAGTGCAATACTGCGCGAGGTCTCGACATCCTACGAAACTGCAATGGCCGAATCGATTCCAGATCCACCCGTTCTGCTCGACGTTTCCGGACTCAACTGCCCGATGCCGCTGTTGAAGGCGAAGAAGGCGCTGAACGGACTCGCAGCGGGCGCTTTGCTGAAGGTTGTCGCCACCGACCCTGCATCGGTTCGCGATTTCGAAGTGTTCTCGCGCCAGAGCGGAAACGTATTGCTCGAGTCGAAACAGTCCGACGGCCGCTTCGAGTTTCTGCTGCGCAAGAAAGGCTAGTGATCGCGAGACCCCGTCAGTATCCTTAGCCGACTTTTTTCTCAGGATTCGCCATGCTTGCGGGCAGCATTGTCGCCCTCGTGACGCCGATGCATCGATCGGGCGAAGTCGATTGGGTGGCGCTCGATCGATTGATCGACTGGCACGTTGAGGCCGGCACCCACGGCATCGTGTCGGTCGGCACTACGGGTGAGTCGGCCACGCTGAGCGTCGACGAACACATCAAGGTCGTGGACCGCACGGTGGTTCGTGTCGGCAAGCAGATTCCGGTGATCGCAGGAACCGGTGCGAACTCCACGTCGGAGGCGATCGAACTGACGCGAGCGTCCGCGCGAGTCGGCGCCGATGCCTGTCTGTTGGTCACGCCGTACTACAACCGGCCGACGCAAGAAGGGCTATACCAGCACCACAAGGCGATCGCCGCGGCGGTCGACGTTCCGCAGCTGTTGTACAACGTTCCCGGACGAACGGCGTGCGACATGAAGCCGGAAACCGTCGCGCGCCTGTCCGCGATCGACAACATCATCGGCATCAAGGAAGCGAGCGGCGACATCACGCGCGTGACGCAGATTCGCGCGTGCTGTCCGCCCGGTTTCGTGATCCTGTCCGGCGAAGACGCGCAGACGCTCGACATGCTGCGCCTCGGCGCGGTCGGCACGATCTCCGTCACGGCCAATGTTTTACCGCATGAAATGGCGCAATTCGTATCCGCATATCTCGACGGCAACGAAGCCGCGGCGAAAGAGATCGACGCGCGTCTGCAGCCGATCCATCAGATTCTGTTCGTTGAATCCAGCCCGCAACCGACGAAGTGGGCATTGCATCTGATGGGCAAAATCGACACCGGCATCCGTCTGCCGTTGTTGCCGATGTCCGAGGTGCATCGTCCCGAACTCGAACGGCGGCTGCGTGCCGTCGGAGCCATCGCGTGATTCAACGCGGTTTCCGTCTCGCGGTATTTGCCTTTGCGACAGTGCTCGCCGGCTGCGGCTGGATGAGCGACGACAAAGGCTTTTTCGTCGATCGCACCAACGACTACCTGAAGGCGACGGAAGGTCCGCCTCTGGTCGTGCCGGAAGACCTGTCGAGTACGGCGATTCAGAGCACGATGGCGATTCCGGAGATCTCCTCGACTCAGCGCCACGTCAACTTCGAAGGTGGCGCGCCGCGCCCCGAAGCCATCTACGCGCGTGAGGAAGCCGAAGGCGTAAAAATTCAGAAGCTCGGCGATCAACGCTGGCTGTTGATTCCACAAGCACCCGCGGTGGTGTGGCCGAAGGTGAAACAGTTCTTCGCCGACAACGGCGTTGCGATCGAGGTGGAACAGCCGCAGACAGGGCGCCTCGATACGGAGTGGTTGACGATTTCGAGCAAAGCCGCGCGCGACGTTGTTCGACTGTCGATCAGCGACGGTAGGCAGGCCGCCGGTATCACGACGGGTCGCGATCGCGTTCGGGTGCTGATCGAACCCGGCATTCGCGATCGCAGCACCGAGATTCACCTGCGTTACGAGAACGACAGCAAGGCGATGCCGCACGACGAGGTGATGCCGGCGCAATCCGACGTGCTCGAAGTGGAAACGCAGTTGCTGAACGAACTCGGCGGCTACATCGCCGCGAACGTGGCCGACGCGAGCATTTCGTATGTCGCTCGCAACATCAGCACGCAGAGCAAGGCGGACCTGCAGCGCGATGCGTCGGATCTGCCGTTCCTGCGTTTGAATCTCGACTTCGATCGCGCCTGGGCCACCGTCAACCAGGCATTGCACGAAGCGAAGCTCGACGTGACCGATGTCGACCGCTCGGCCGGCGTGTTTTATGTGACCGTCACCGACCAGATGCTGAATCAGGAAGACCAGCCGTCGATCTGGACGCGTTGGTTCCGCAACGAACACAAACGCAAGATCACGATTCTGATGGAGCCGAAGAACCCCGGCTACGATTTGACGGTGTTCGACGACAACGGCACGCGCACGTCGTCGGATACCGCGGAGCAGATCCTCATCATGATTCGCGAGTTCGCAACATAGCGGTTGCCGAGCAACTGCCCATCCTCCTCGCGCCGTCGCGGGGCGCGGCCCTCGCATCGCTCGGCAGCGGCAGTCGCGGCAACGGTACCGTGGTTTCTCTCGATGGCGTACACCTGCTTGTCGACTGCGGCTTCACGCTGAAGCAGACGCGTATGCGCCTGGCTCGCCTCGGCCTCGCGCCGGAAGATCTGTCGGCCATTCTCGTCACGCACGAGCACAGCGATCACATGCAGGGCGTTGCGCCTTTTGCGCGACGCCACCGGTTGCCCGTGTACATGTCGTATGGCACGCGGCGCGGCCTGACCGATTGGGACGATCTCGACCTGCACCCCTTCAATGCGCAGACGAGCTTTCAGATAGAAAGCGTTTGCGTGACGCCGGTACCGGTGCCGCACGATGCACGCGAGCCGACGCAGTTCGTATTCGACGGCGCAGGGGTTCGTGTCGGCGTGTTGACCGACCTCGGCCACATCACGCCGCACGTCAGCGACGTCTATCGCAGTTGTGATGCGCTGCTGGTGGAAGCGAATCACGATCGCAACATGTTGTGGAGCGGCACGTATCCACCACATCTGAAAAGGCGCATCGCGAGCGATCACGGCCACCTCTCCAACGAGCAGACAGTGGCGCTGCTCGAAGACATCGGATCCGACACGCTTCGCGAAGTCGTTGTGGGGCACATCAGCGAACAGAACAATTGCGCGCAGAGTCTCGGGGATGCGTTTGCGGAATTGGGGCGGCGGTTGCCTCGCCTGCGCTTCGCGACGCAGCGCGAAGGGTTCGGCTGGATCGATCTCTGACGGTTGGCTACGGCCGCAGCAATTGGCGGCCGATCATTCCACCCAGTGTGCGCACCAACCAGCGTGGCTGCGTCTGACTCCACATCGCCGAAATCTGATTCGCGAGCCCGGGCACGCGCACCACTTCTCCATTGATGCACGCGTCGTAGCCTTCTTTCACGACGGTTTTGACGTCGCTGATCATGAACGACGGCACGTCGGGGAACGTGCCGCCGCCCGAGATTTCGTTGACCATGTCGGTGTCGGTCAGGCCCGGGCACAACGCGGTGACGGTGACACCGGTGCCGCGTAATTCCTCGGCGAGTCCTTCGGTGAACGACAAGACGAACGCCTTCGTTGCGGCATAGAGCGACATGCTCGGCACGGCCTGAAACGCCGACAACGAAGAGATGTTCAGAATGCGCCCTGAACCGCGCTCGACCATGTCGGTGACAAACAGCCGCGTCAGCGTTGCGAGCGTCGCCGCGTTCAGAAGCACCATTCGCGCCACCGCTTCGGCGTCCATCGCGGTGAACGCGCCGCCGTAAGCGACGCCGGCATTGTTCACCAGCACGTCGACGGTCGGATTGCAGCTTTTCACGTCCTGGTATAGCGACTTCGCCGCCGTCTTGAGCGCGAGATCTTTTGTGATCACGAGCACTTCGGCGCCGCCGGCTGCGAGTTCGTCGCGCAGCGCATTCAATTTTTCTTCGCGACGCGCGACCAGAATCAGGTCGTACCCATTCGCTGCAAACAGCTTGGCGAATTCGGCACCGATGCCCGCCGACGCGCCGGTGATCAATACGCGTGGGCGCGCCATGATGCTCAAGCCTCCGCGGCGACGGCCTGCGACATCTTGCCCAGCGTTGCCGCCTTCAGATCGTCGTAGCTTTGTTGAATGCAGTCGGCGAAGAACTCCGGATCCGGAAGCATTTCGCGGCACGAGGTCGCGGAGATGCTGATGCGTCCGCAATAACTGACGACCGGGAAGATCAGTCCCATGCCGTCGAACACCGGCCCGAGACCGTAGTGCGCGACCATCTTCGCGCCGGCGCAGAACAGCGGGACTTGAGGCCCGGGCACATTGGTAATGACGCAGTTGAAGGCCGGGTTTGTGCGATTCGCCATGCCCAGATTCGTATACAGCCGCGCGGCGAGGGCCGCTGTGGTCGACGGAATGAACTGCGAATAGTCCGTCATCAACTTCGCGCCGACGGCTTGTGTCATCTCTTTCGACGCCATCGCATCGGCATGCACTGCATTGAGTCGTTCGACGGGATCAGCGATGTTCGTACCGATCGCGACGTTCATTGCGGCGACCTGATTTCCCATCGCTCCGCGTTGATCGGTGCTGCGCACGGAGATCGGCGCCATCGCCACCATCGAATCCCCGGGCAGCTCGTTCTTCGACGACAGGTACGCGCGTAACGCGCCGCCGCACACCGACAGCACGACGTCGTTGATAGTGGCGCCCGGCACGCTCGATTTGATCGCGCGAACTTCTTTCAGGTCAAAGCTGCGGCCTTCGACAGTGCGATGCGCGGTGACAGTGCCGTTGAATCGCGTGCGCGGTACCGGCTTTGCCGCGTTGAAGCGGCGCTGTGCGACACCTTGGCTCAGTCGGCCCATCGCAGGTACCGTGCGCGCGACGACTTCGGCGAAACGAAATGGCTGCAGCGCATTGTTGATCGACGCGCGCGCCAGCAACTCGAGCGGATTCGGTTCTTCCTCGCCGCGCCAGGGCGTCGTGCTCGGACGAATCGCAGGATTGTTCGGGTCGAGATCGTGAACCGCCTGAATCATGTCGACGCCGGATACGCCGTCTACGCAGGCGTGGTGCACCTTGCTGACGAGCGCGTAGCAATCCTTCGGCAGTCCGGGAAGGTTCTCGAGACCCTCGATGATCGTGAATTCCCACAACGGTTTCGACAGATCGAGCGGCCGCGAATGCAGGCGCGCGGTCTGAATGCACAGCTGGCGCCAGTCGCCGGGCTGCGGCAGGCGAATGTGCCGGACGTGGAATTCGAGGTCGAAGTCTTTGTCTTCGATCCAGTACGGATGATCGAGACCGAACGGGACACTGACGAGTTTCTGGCGGAACGTTCTGGCGCCGTGCAGTCGTTCTTCGATGTGGCGAAGAATCGTCTTGAAGCCCTGCACACCGCCGGGCAATGACGCCTGGTCGTAAATCTGAATGCTGCCGATGTGCATCGGCGTACGCGGCGTTTCGAAATACAGAAACGACGCATCCATTCCGGTGAGTTGCTGCATGGTCATGTCCTCCCAGTGTTGGCCCGGGTACATGGCCCGCGGCCTTGGCCGCTTC
>JANLUG010000893.1:0-5610 GCA_031363335.1 Gammaproteobacteria bacterium | reverse complement strand
GATGGGCTTCGGCCACCGCGTGTACAAGAACTACGACCCGCGCGCGAAGGTGATGCAGCAGACCTGCAAGGAAGTGCTCGAAGAGTTCGGCGCCGCAAACGATCCGCTGCTGCAAATCGCCCAACGGCTCGAGAAGATCGCGCTGGAAGACGACTACTTCATCGAGAAGCGGCTCTATCCGAACGTCGACTTCTATTCGGGCATCATCCTGAAGGCGATCGGCATTCCAACGGAAATGTTCACCGTGATCTTCGCCACGGGACGCACCCCGGGCTGGATTGCACACTGGTGCGAGATGGTCAGCGGCAAATACAAAATCGGCCGGCCGCGCCAGCTGTACACCGGCCCGAAGCAACGCGATTTCGTCGACGTTACTGAGCGCGCCTAACGCCGCAGGCGTTCGATCAGGCTCGACGTGTCAAGGCGGCCGCCGCCGGACGCCTGGATGTCACCGTAGAACTGATCCACCAGCGCGGTCAGCGGCAACCGTGCTCCGACGCGCCGCGCCGCCGCCAACGTCATCCCCAGATCTTTTCGCATCCAGTCCACGGCAAAACCGAAATCGAACTTCCGTTGCGCCATCGTCGGCGTGCGGTTTTCCATCTGCCACGACTGCGCCGCACCTTTCGAAATGACGTCTACGACCGCGAGTACGTCTAAACCCGCGCGTTCCGCGAAGTGCAGCCCTTCGGATAGCCCCTGCAGAATCCCCGCGATGCAGATCTGGTTCACCATCTTGGTGAGCTGACCGCTGCCGCTCGGCCCCATCAGCCGAACCGCTCGCGCATAAGTCTTGAGAACGTCCTCGACCCGCTGGAACGTTTCGCTCTCACCACCCACCATGATCGTCAGCTGACCGCGCTGCGCCCCGGCCTGACCACCGGACACGGGCGCATCCAGAAAGCCAGCTCCGCGCTGCTTTGCGTGCTCTTCCAGTTCGCGCGCGAGTTCCGCGGAGGCTGTGGTGTGGTCGATCAGTACAGCGCCGCTACGAAGGCCTGCGAGCGCGCCCGCATCGCCGTATGCCACGCTGCGCACGTCGTCGTCGTTGCCGACGCACATGAAGATCACGTCGGCACCGCCCGCGGCAGCCGCGGGTGTCGCGCAGACTTCACCGGTGTATTCGGCGGCCCACACATCGGCTCTCGCCTGCGTGCGGTTGTATACGAGGGTTCGGTATCCGGCGCGCGACAGGTGACCCGCCATCGGATAACCCATCACCCCCAGGCCGATGAAGGCGACGGTGGTGTCGTTCGCTAGTGGCATGCGGTAATCCGTCCCGATGAAGTTCGGGACAGATTACACGGCAAGCCCGGAAAGGAAAGAACGTCGGTTCGGCAGAACTCTCAACCCAACACCGCGTCGCGGTCGTAACCTGCGTCGGTCAGTTTCACGCGCAGTTCCTTCAACGCTTCGACCTGGATCTGACGCACGCGTTCGCGCGTGAGACCGATCTCTCGCCCGACCTCTTCGAGCGTCGCCATGTCGTGTCCGCGCAGGCCGAACCGGCGGCACACGACATCGCGCGATTTCTCCGGGAGATCGCCGAGCCAAACATCGATGCGCGCTTTCAGCCGATTGTTCTGCAACATCTGCGACGGATCGATTGCGGTATCGTCCTCGAACGTATCCCACGCGCCGCGTTCCGGCTCGAGGATCGAGATCTCCGTGCAACTAATGTCGTCGGCGAGATCGAGCAAATGGCGGACGTCGTCGACCGGTTTGCCAAGTAACGTCGCCACATCGTCTGCCGTCGGCTCGTGATCGAGCTTCTGCGCCAGCTCGCGCTGCGCACGCAGATAGGTATTCAGCTCTTTCGCGATGTGAATCGGCAGGCGGATGGTCTTCGCCTGGTTCATCAGGCCGCGCTCAACGGCCTGACGGATCCACCAGGTCGCGTACGTCGAGAAGCGAAAACCCTTCTCCGGATCGAACTTCTCGACGGCGCGGATGAGTCCGAGATTGCCTTCTTCTATGAGATCCAGCAGAGGTAAGCCTCGGTTCAGGTAACGCCGCGCGATCTTGACGACCAGACGGAGATTGCTCTCGATCATCTGCGCTCGAGCGGCCATGTCGCCACGCTGCACGCGACGCGCCAGGTCGGCCTCGTCTTTCGGGGTCAGCAGCTTCGATCCGCCGATCTCCGACAGATACATCTCTGTCGCGTCGCCGATGCCGCGACTCGTCGGCGCGATGCCGACACGCGCCCGGGGTGTACCTTTCGCGCGCCGACGCGCCGCTTTGGGCGGCCGCGGGTCGTCCTCGTGTTCCTCGTCGCCATCGATATCGTTGACGATCTGAAAGCCGACCAGTTCGCTTTCCATGGCTTCATCGGCGACGCTGACATCATATTCCGCGTACATGTGGATCTCCCCGTATAGCTATTGACTTACCGTTTCGTTCAAACCGCACACTGCAAGCAGCTCATCGGTACTGAAGGGTTTCTTCAGCAACGTTTCCGCGCCTGCGCTGATGATTCGTTGTTCGAGTTCCCGCGTAGGGTGTCCCGTCATCGCGATGACACGCGCCGAGCGCGACGCTGCATCCGCCTTCAGACTGCGACAGACCTCAACCCCGTCCATGCCTGGCATCATGATGTCGAGCAGCACCAACGTCGGCTTGAAGCGCGAGACCTGACGGCCTGCGTCGAAGCCGTCGTAAGCGAAGGCCACTTCGAGGTTCGGATACTGCGGTTTGAACCTCTGCTGGAAAAGCGCGACCAACATGCCGTTGAACTGCCGATCGTCATCGACGATCAGCACTCGCACTCCAGCTGCCGGCGCGAACCCCTCCGGCAACGTCATCGCCATACGACGCGCGAAATCGATCACCGCCTCACGGGTGAAGCGCCGATGTCCACCCGGGGTCGTGCGCGCTTCGATGAGCCCTTTCTGGGCCCATTGCCGCACCGTCACCGGGGAGACTGCGAGCAGCTCCGCCACTTCGGTTGGGGTCAGGATTTCTGTCGTCATCTGTCGATCCGGCCTTGTCAGTCCTGAGGACCTTGCTACGCTGAAACCTGTAATCGGTTGAACCGGTTGAAACGATTGAATCGACTACGGGATCGACTCTAATCGATTCAATCGATTCTGTTCAACACTATTTTCGAATAAACAACGATCGACTAATTACTCGAATCACGCGGTTTTGACGGACGTATCCAGCCCCAATTCGTCGATGCTCTGCTGCCGCATGACGAATTTCTGGATTTTGCCGGTGACCGTCATCGGGAACGCATCGACGAATTTCACATAGCGCGGCACCTTATAGCGGGCGATCTGTCCCTGGCAGAACGCCTTCACCTCGGCCTCGGTCAACGCGACGCCCTCAGCCGGTTGGATCCACGCCATCAGTTCTTCGCCGAACTTCACATCCGGCACCCCGATCACCTGCACTTCTTTGATCTTCGGATGCCGATACAGGAACTCTTCGATCTCGCGCGGATACACGTTCTCGCCGCCGCGAATGATCATGTCCTTGATGCGTCCGGCGATGTTGACGTACCCCTCCTCGTCCATCACCGCGAGGTCACCGGTATGCATCCACTTCGACGGGTCGATGGCCGAGGCAGTCGCGGCTTCATTGTTCCAATAGCCGAGCATCACGCTGTATCCGCGCGTGCAGAACTCACCGAGCGTTCCGCGCGGCACGGTCTGTCCTGTTTCGGCATCGACCACCTTGATCTCGACGTGCGGGTGCACCTGGCCGACGGTGCTGACCTGTTTGTCGAGGGGCGTGCCGATGCGCGTTTGCGTCGACACCGGACTCGTCTCCGTCATGCCATAGCCGATCGCGACTTCGCGCATGTTCATCAAAGACTGCACCTTGCGCATGACTTCTACCGGGCACGGCGCGCCGGCCATGATGCCTGTGCGCAACGAACGCAGATCGAAGTCGCCGAAATTCGCCAGCGCGAGTTGCGCGATGAACATCGTCGGCACGCCGTAGAGCGCCGTAGCGCGCTCCTCCGCAACGGCGCGCAACACCGCTTCGGCATCGAACGCCTGCTCGGGATAGATCATCGTCGCGCCGTGGCTGACGCAGCCCAGATTGCCCATGACCATGCCAAAGCAGTGATACAGCGGCACCGGAATCACCAGGCGGTCGTTGTGGCTGAAATTCATCAAGCGCGCGACGAAGTAGCCGTTGTTCAGAATGTTGTGGTGGCTGAGCGTCGCGCCTTTCGGAAACCCTGTGGTGCCGCTGGTGTATTGAATGTTGATAGGGTCGTCGAAACCGAGCGCGTGCTGGCGTTCGGCGAGCGCGGCCGCGGTCGCTTCACCGGCGCGAGCGAGCAGGTCCGCCCACGTGATCATGCCGGGTCGTGCTGTGCCGAGCGTAACAACCACTTCGAGGCCGGGCACTCGGGCCAGCTTCAACGCGCCGGGCACGCCCGTGCGGATCTCGGGCGCGATGCTCTCCAGAATTTCGTTGTAGTTCGTCGTTTTGAACACGTCTGTGAGGATCAGATAACGACAGCCGGATTGATTCAGCGCGTATTCGAGTTCAGACGCCTGATAGCTCGGGTTCACGTTCACGAGCACGGCGCCGAGTTTGCTCGTAGCGAATTGCGTGAGCGTCCATTCGGCGCGGTTCGTCGACCAGATACCCACCCGTTCGCCGCGCGCTACGCCGAGCGCCATCAGCGCGCGAGCGAGCTCATCGACGCGACGCCCGAATTCGGCATAGGTCCACCGAATACCCTGGTGCCGCGCCACCAGCGCCTCGTTAGCGCCATGTTTCGCGACGGTTGCGTCGAGCATGTCGCCAATGGTGATGCCGAGCAGCCCGGTATCGGCGGGTCCGGATGAATAGCTCAGTTCCGTCGTCATATCTGCGTGCTCTCGAGAGTGCGGAATCGGGTCGATACTACCTTTGCGAAATCGGTGTTGCGAGTAGACTAGCGGTCGCACGGTTCCCCAAGGATTGATTCGATGTCGGCGCACGCACGCCTTCCGAGCGTAGACCGGATAATTCGTCACGTCGCACTCGCCGACGCGGTGGATCGCTACGGGCTGGAGTTGGTCAAAACAACTGTGCGCGAGCTGCAGCAAAAGATTCGACGCGAGCCGACGCTGCCGCCATGGGCAACCGCGGCAGAACTGTATCGCGACGCCGTCGAACAGCGCCTCAACGATCGCGTTGGGCCCGGGCTTCGCAATGTCTTCAACATGACCGGCACGGTCATCCACACGAATCTCGGACGCGCGCAGATCAGTCGCGCGATGGCGCAGGCGGGCGTCGAGGCAGCCGTCAATCCGGTTACGCTGGAATACGATCTCGAGCAGGGGAAGCGCGGCGAGCGCGATGCGGCCATCGAACCGATGTTATGTGCACTCACCGGCGCCGAAGCGGCGACGGTCGTCAATAACACTGCCGCCGCATTGCTGCTGGTTCTGAATACGTTGGGACTAGGCAGGTCGGTACCGGTCTCGCGCGGCGAGTTGATCGAAATCGGCGGCAGCTTCCGGCTGCCCGACATCATCGAACGTTCGGGCTGCCGCATTCGCGAAGTGGGCACCACCAATCGGACGCATGTGCGCGACTTCGAGGACGCCATCGACGAAAGCTCGGCGCTGCTGCTCAAGGTACATCCCAGCAATTACCGGA
>JANLUG010000870.1:0-2595 GCA_031363335.1 Gammaproteobacteria bacterium | reverse complement strand
ATCATGGGCAACGGCCGCATCCTCGTCGAAGGCGAACCGGCCGCGCTGATCGGTAAGCTCGAGGGGCGCCTGTGGAAGAAGATCGTTGCGCTCAGCGAGGTGGCGGCATTGCGCGAGCACCTGCCGATCGTATCGACGCGGCTGATCGCCGGGCGCGCGGAGATACGCGTCGTCGGCGCCGAACGCCCCGACAGTCTCGATCCCGCCGAACCGACGCTCGAAGACGTCTACTTCGCGACGCTGCAACAGCACGGCATCAACGTGGCGTTGGAGTAGCAGCAACCGTGTTGCGAGAGATCTTCCGCTTCGAATGCCGGCATCAGCTCGGCAGCCCGCTGTTCATCGCCACCGCGCTGACGTTCTTTGCGTTCGCGTTTCTGGGAATGGCCAGCGAAAGCGTCAACATCGGCGACGCCACCGATAATCTGAATCTGAACGCGCCGTACACGATCGTGCAGACGCACTTCGTGCTCAGCATCGTGGCGATGTTCGCGGCCGTCGCATTCGTTGCATTGCCGCTGACGCGCGATCTGGAGCTGAAGACGCAGGAAACGTTCGCCGCGACCGGTATCGGGCGATTGCCGTTCCTGTTCGGCCGCATCGGCGGGGGATTCGTGTTCGCACTGCTCAGCGCCTGCGCGGCGGTGCTGGGCACGCTCGTCGCGACGTACATGCCGTGGCTCGACCAACAACGCATCGCGCCGCTCGACATCCGACCCTACTGGTTCGCGGTCTGGGGAGTGATGCTGCCGAATCTGTTCGTCGTCTGCAGCCTGGTGGCGCTGGTCGCGGCGCTGACGCGGTCGTTGCTCGCGTCTTACACCGTGCTGGTCGCAATCATCATTGCCGACGTCGTCGTCGGCGCGAATACCGATCACGAGACGATCGCGCGCATGTCGCTGGCGGATCCGTTCGGGCGCATCGCGTTCGGCGACATCACGCGATACTGGACCGTATTCGATCGCAACACGCTGGTGCCGTCCGTCACCGGTACGCTGCTGCTCAACCGGCTGATCTGGCTGTCGGTCGCGGCCGCCGCGCTCGCATTCGCCGCGTATCGATTTCGCTTTGCGCCGCGAACATCTCACCGTCGAAGCAAGCCGCCGCCGGAACAGGTGTTGCCGAACATTACCACCGCGCGCACCTCGCCGAGGTTCGATGCGCTGCTCGTCGTCAAACAGTTTCTATCGCAGGTTCGCATCGATCTGCGCGGTGTGCTGAAGAGCTATCCGTTCTACGTGCTGCTGATGTTCGGCATGGTCAACGTGGTCAGCGGTTTCTTCGGCGCGATTTCTCAGATTTTCGGTACGCCGGCGCATCCGGTGACACGAATCATGCTGAACGTCGTCGAAGGCAGCTATGTCTTCATCGTCTTCATCATCATCGTGTACTACACGGGCGAACTGGTGCACCGCGAACGCGATTCGGGTGTTGCGAAATACGTCGACGCGGCACCGTTTCCCAACGGCGTCATGGTGGCGGCGAAGGTCGCCGCAATGTGGGCGATCGTCACGATCCTGTTGTTCGTCGTGATGCTCACGTCGATGGTCGTGCAGGCGGGGCACGGCTATTTCCACTTCGAGATCATGCGGTACATCGTCGGCCTGTTCATCGTGCACGGCTGGTTCCTGTATCTGTTCTGCGTGCTGGGCGTGTGCATCCAGGCAATGGTGCCGAACAAATTCCTCGGCATGCTGGTGTTGATGGTGCTGTTTCTTGGTGTTCAGGCGATGAACTCCATCGGCTTCGAACACGTGCTGTACCAGATCGGCATACCGTCGGTACCGCCGTCCGACATGAACGGCTGGGGCCATTTCGTCGAGCCGATGGTGACGGTCGGCGTCTACTGGTCGTTGCTGATGCTGCTGGTCGGCATCGGCGCGCACCTGTTGATGCTGAGAGGCTTCAACGACGATTGGCGGGCGCAAATGACGATCGCACGGCGGCGCGCAACGTTGCCGGTTCGAATCGTCACCGCCACCACCGTCGTGCTCGCGGTCGCGCTCGGTGGGTGGATCTACCACAACACCAACGTGCTGAACCGCTATGAGGCGGCGGAAGATCGCGATGCGCTGCTGGCGGAATACGAAAAGCGCTACAAGCAATACGAGCAGCTGCCGATGCCGGAGGTCGTTTCGCTCGACACTGAGGTGGATATCTATCCTTCGGAGCGGCGCGTAGAGAGCCGTGGCGTCGCCGTCGTTAGAAACGTCCACTCCGAACCGATCAGCGAAATCGATCTGCAGATAGCGAGGCTGCTGACCATCAACCGTGTCGACGTGCCGAACAGCACCGAGATCGAATCGGACGGCGCGCGCGGCTTTCATCGCTTCGCCTTGAACGAACCGTTGGCGCCGGGTGCGACGCTCGAACTGCGGTGGGACCTGTCGTGGCGCAATCCGGGCTTCACCAATTCGAAGAGCACGACGCGCGTCGTGGAGAACGGAACGTTCGTCGACAACCGCGACGTCATGCCGACGCTGGGATACGACCCTGAACTGGAGTTGAAGGACAACAACGAGCGGCGCAAACACGGCCTGGCGGGGGTAGAACGGTTGCCGAAATACGATAGCGTCGGGCCCGACGCGCCGAGCC
>JANLUG010000850.1:0-5578 GCA_031363335.1 Gammaproteobacteria bacterium | reverse complement strand
CGGGGGTCGAAGCTCAGCGCATCAAGCCTCCACTTCCACCGGGGTCGAAGCTCACCTCAACGAGTCGCGGCTCAATGCGAACAACTGCAGTTCGCCCAACTCGCCTTCCAGTCGAGAGTCGTTGTCGACCGCATCGGTGGCCAACGCTTTTGCACGCCAACGCGCGTCGTCGAGAAACTGCTTGTACAGCTGCACGCGTTCGCCCACCGAACGCGCGGTAGGTTCGACGCGGACGGCGCTCAACGCGGCCTCGAGCGACAAGTGTTCGTACTGCGCGCGTGACTTCGCGTGCGTCCACGTGCCGCTGTCGAGATCGAAGCGGTACAACGGAATGAACCGGTGACCGTGTTCCGCCACGAATTCGACAGCGTCGATGAGGTAATCCGCCTCGGCGTCGTCCATCGCATAGTGAAAGCCGATGCGGCACCAACCCGGCTTGATGCCGCCGTAGCCTTTCTTGACCCACTGGCGATATCGGTCGGAGCGCACGACGTCGATCTGTAACAACCGGTGTCCGTACGGTCCCGCGCACGAACAGCCGGCGCGCGACTGAATGCCGAACAGATCGTTCAACAGCGCCGTGACGAACTTCGGGTGCAGGTAACGGCCGTCCGGATCTTTGAGGTTGAATGAGACGATGGCGATGCGCAGCGCCGGATCGGGGTTGCCGAGGATCTCGATCGTCGGCTTCTCCTGCCAACGACGCATCGCGCGTTCGAGCAACGCCGTCTCGCGCGCCTCGATGCGCTCGCTGGTGATCCAGTCTTTCACGCGCAACGCGAGCGCGGCCTTCAGCACCTGCAGCGTGCCCGGTGTTCCCGCTTTCTCGCGCTCTTCGATGTCGGCGATGAAGTCCTGGTCGATTTCGCTGACGTAGTCGACGGTGCCGCCCGCGGCGACGGTGGGTGCGAGGTGTTCCTGATAGAGCCGCTTGTTGAAGACGAGGATGCCGCTCGATCCGGGGCCGCCGAGGTATTTGTGCGGCGAAATGAAAACGGCGTCGATCGATGCATCGGCGTCGTCGTGGGGATTCATGTCGATCTGCACGTACGGTGCGCTCGCCGCGTAGTCGAAGCACGCGACGGCGTCGTACTGGTGCAGCAGGCGTGCGATGGCGCGTACCGGCGTGCGGATACCGGTGACGTTAGAAGCCGCGGAGAACGAGCCGATGCGGATTCGAGATCGGTACTGCGGCGCCTGCAGCAACGCTTCGAGGTGTGCAAGATCGATCGCGCCGTCGGCGTCGAGGCGCACCTCGACCACGGTCGCGAGTCCTTCGCGCCACGACACTTCGTTCGAGTGGTGCTCGAACGGCCCGACGAACACCACCGGCTGTCGCGCGCGCAGATGCGCTTCGAACTCCCGCCGGCGGTCGACCCCGATGCATGCGTCGAGCTCTTCGTTGATTCGCGCACGCGTTGCGGGAGGGCAGTACACGCCGAGGATCTGTTGCAGTTTGTTGATCGCGCCCGTGGCGCCGGTGCCGATCGCGATGATGCGACCATCGGGCCCGGCATTGACCGCCGCTTTGATCGAAGCCTCGGCCTCCGCGAGCAGCTGCGTCATGTTGCGGCCGGTCGTATCGTCTTCGGTGTGCGTATTCGCGTAGGTGCGCTGCAGGCTCTGGAGATAGTTCTCCACGAACAACAGGCAGCGTCCGGATGCGGTGTAGTCGCAGTACACCATCAGCCGCTCGCCGAACGGCGTGGTGAACGTCGAATCCGCGCCGACGATCTGTTCTCTCAGGAATTCGAAACTCGCAGGTCGCATGACGGCTCTTTCAAATGAAACGATGCCACCCTAGGATCGCATGCATGCAAACACGACGTTTAGGAAATCTCTGGCCGGTCAGCCGGCTGACGCTGGGTGGCGGTGGACTCGGACAGGTCTGGGGACGTACGGATCGCGCGGAAGCGGTTGCGACGGTGCATGCGGCGGTCGACGGCGGCATCACGCTGTTCGATATGGCGCCGCTGTACGGGCGCGGCGAAGCCGAAGCGGTAATCGGCGCGGCGTTCGAAGGCCATCCGCCGGGCGGCCTTCGATTCACGACGAAATGTCAGCTGGGTACGCCGGCTGTCGCGTCCGATACCGACTCGATCATTCGTCGACATCTCGAACGCAGCCTGACAGCGATGCGGCTCGAGCGCGTCGATCTGCTGATGCTGCACTCGAACATCATCCCCGACGGCTATCAGTTCCCGCGCGACGCTGCGGTGCAGGACCGATTTGCCACGCCCGTGTCGATCTATCGCGAGCACGTCATTCCGACGTTCGAAGCGCTGATGCGGGAGGGCTTGATCGGCCACTGGGGCATCACCGGCGTCGGTCTTCCCGCCACGATCATCGATGCACTGCGCACCGATCCGAAGCCCGCCGTCGTGCAATGCATCGCGAACTGTCTGGATTCGGCCGGCGGCATGATTCGTTTCGACGAATCGCCGCGACCCCGCGACATCATCGCCGCAGCTCGCGCGGCGGGAGTCGGGATCGAGGGTATCCGCGCCGTGCAAGCCGGTGCACTGACGGATCAACTCGACCGCGAACTTCCGGTCAACGATCCCGACCGGCTCGATTTCGTGCGCGCCGCGCCGTTGCGCGCGCTGGCGCGGTCGTTGGGAACTACTACCGCAAGGCTCGCGCATCGTTATGCACTCGGTGTGGACGTCGATACCGTCATCCTGGGCGTCAAGAATCGTGTCGAGCTGAGAGAGTGCCTCGACGCCGAAGCGGACGGCGCCTTGTCGGCGCAACTGACCCGACAGATCGACGACACGGTCGGCAGACGCTGATCGACGTTGTGGTCATCGTCACCGAAGCGCCGTTGAGCAACCGTTAGGCTTCGGGCATGGAGTTTCGCGGTACACCTGGTTTGGTTCTCCCCGGCGGCGGCGCACGCGGCGCCTATCAGGTCGGGGTACTGAAAGCGATCGCGGCATTGATGAGCGACGACCGGATGCCGTTTCCGGTGGTCGCCGGGATTTCGGTCGGTTCCATCAATGCCGCGGCGATTGCCCAACACGCGGACGATTTCGGCGCCGGTGTGCAGCGACTGGAGGCGCTCTGGACCGGCATGCACGCGGGCGATGTATTCGAAATCGAACTGGTCCGCCTGCAGTCGCTGTTCAACCGCAATCACAGGCCGTTGGCGCTGCTCGACAACGCACCGTTAGCCGCGCTCATTCGCCGCGAGCTGGATCCCGAGGCATTGAGCCGCGTCATCGCTTCGCGCATGTTGCGCGGTCTTGCGATCACGGCGTCGAACTACACCACCGGTGGCGCAACCACGTTCGTGCAGGCGCATGGCGATATTCCCGGTTGGCATCATCACCGGCGTAATTGCGTGCGCACCGAGATCTCCGCGGAACATCTGCTCGGGTCGTCGGCGCTGCCGATGCTGTTTCCGGCGCAGCGGATCGGCGACGAGTTCTATGTCGACGGTTCTCTGCGGATGACCGCGCCGCTGAGTCCCGTGATCAATCTCGGCGCCGACAGGATCCTCGTGATCGGCGTGCGCAACGAATCTCTGGTGGGACCGCGCGGCGGACTCGAGACGCCGGGCCTCGGCGAGATCGGCGGCTACACGCTGGAGTCGCTGTTCGCCGAGAACTTGAACGCCGACCTCGAGCGCATGCAGCAGATCAACGAAATGGTCGACCTGATGGCGCCGTGGCGGCGCAAGAGCAGCGGCCGGCGACGCATCGAGGTGATGGTGATCCGTCCGTCACAGGACGTGCGCGTGATCGCGTCGCGTTTTCTGACGAAGTTCCCCCGCCATATCAGGCTGTTCCTGCGCGCGATCGGCGGTTGGGGAAACGAGTGGCGGCTGCCCAGCTATCTGCTTTTTGAAGGCGCCTTCACGCAGGCGTTGATCGAACTCGGTTACCGCGACGGGCTGAAGCAGCGGCCGCAGCTCGAGGCTTTCTTCAGCTGAAGCCGCCGCCAAGACGCACTTACGGCTTACGGAACTTCAGCGTCATCCGATCGGATTCGCCGATCGCACGATACTCCGCGACGCAGGCGTCTTTGTCCGCCCCTTCGGGCATCGGTTGGCAAACACGCAGATTCGGCGGCAGCGACCAGACGCCGGAAGGGTGATCGGTGTCGTCCTTAGGATTCGCATTCACCTCGGACTTTCCTTCAAGTGTGAATCCCGCTTCCTTGGCGAGGCCGATGACGTATTCCTCCGTCATGTAGCCCGTCTTCTTCATCACGTCGATCGACGTGCCTGGCTTCGCGCGGTGTTCCACTACACCGAGCACGCCGCCCGATTTCAACGTGCGATTGAAGGCCGCGAACATTTCCTTCGCATATCCGCCTGCCAGCCAGTTGTGGACATTACGGAACGTCATCACCACGCCGACGTGCCCCGGCGGTGCCATCACGAGGCGCCCCGGATAACCGAGTTGGGTCAGCACGACGTGTCGTACAACGTGTTGCCGGCGAGCTTGTCGGCCAGCGTGGTTTGCGCGGCGATCTGATACTCCGGTACACCCTTCAACGTCGTCGGGAAACCCGCGGCGTAGTAGATGCCGCGGTCGCGCAGATACGGTCCGAGAATTTCGGTCCACCAGCCGGTGCCGGGCCACACCTCGACGACGATCGAGTCCGGCTTCACGCCGAAGAACTCGAGCACCTGCTTGGGATGTCTGTAGGCATCGCGCGCAACGTTGGCGGGATCGCGGACGCTGCCGGCGAGCGCGTCGTCCAGTGGTGAGGCGTACGCGGCGGCTGTCAAAGTCGCAAAAAGCAAAGCAAGGGCGAGTCGCATCGTTAGTCTCCGGTGCAGTTCGTTTAGGGGGTTGATTTGCCGTAGATCGTACCGTCGATCGTGATCTGATCGACGCGGTCGGGATAGAACGCGGCGTGACCGCGCAGCGGCAAGGCTTCGTCGTACGGTTCGTCGTAGGCCCACACGGCGTTCTCCGCGCGTCGATCGCCGATGCTGATCGTCCAGTACCGGGCGGTGCCTTTGAACGGGCAATAACTCGTGTGCTGCGTTGGCGTGAGCAGATCCATTCGTACGTCGCAGCGCGGCACGTAGTACACGAGGTCGTGCCGCGACTCGTCGACGAGCAGCGAATTCTGAGACGCGGCGATGACGCTGCCGGCAAATTCGATCTCGACCCGCGCGCGCGACGGTTGGATGTCGACGCGATGGCGCGGGTGCTGGGCGTAGCCCGGCGCAGGATGCAGTTCGAGGCGCGCGCGCAGCCGATCGATCAGCGGTTGCGCGTCGGCGTACGGCACCGCGCCCGGTGCGCTCCACACCGGTGTCGGCCATGCGGCGTCGGTGGTGTGGCGCGCGATTACGTGGATGTGCAACTGCGGCACCATGTTGCCGAGCGCGGCGACATTCATTTTGTCTGCGTTGGTGATCTGCTGAAGTGCGACGGATACGCGCTCGATCTCGGCGAACAATGCATCGCGATGTTGCGCGGGTATTTCATGGAAATCGCGCAGCCCTTCGAGCCGCGGTACCAGAATGCACCATGGAAAACGTGCGTCGTTGCTCAGCAGCAGGTTGCACAGCGGCAGATGGCCGACGTTGATCGCGTCGGCAGCGAGACGGGGGTGC
>JANLUG010000840.1:0-1262 GCA_031363335.1 Gammaproteobacteria bacterium | reverse complement strand
CGCGGTTCGACACCAGAATCGTCGTCATACCCCGGCGAGCGGCGCGCAGCCGTCGCAAAATGTGTTCTTCGGTTTCGGTATCGACACTGGAAAAGCAGTCGTCGAGGATCAGCACCGGCGGCGTTCTGATCAGGCCGCGCGTCAGCGTCGAGCGTTGCTTCTGTCCACCCGACAGCGTAACGCCACGTTCCCCAACGGGCGTATCGAGGGCGTCCGCAAAGGCAACGATGGTGTCACGAAGGTCGGCATCGCTCGCGGCGGACCAGATCAACGCGTCGTCGCGTTCCGGATTGTCGTAGCTGAGATTGTGGCGCAGTAGATCGGCAAACAGGAACGGATCCTGCGGTACCAGCACCACCTGATGGCGCAGTTGGCTGAGCGGGAAGTCGCGCACGTCGCAACCGTCGATCAACAGCGTGTCCGGCGGCGGATCGAGCAACCGCACGAAGCAGCGCAGCAGCGTCGTTTTACCGGAGCCGACCCGGCCGAGCACCGCGATGGTCTCCCCTTCAGCAATGTCGAGATCGATGCCGTGCAACACTTCGGCGCGCGCACCGGGATACGTGTAGCGCAGTCCGCGCAGCTGCACGCGGCCGCGAATCATCGGCGGCACCGCGGCTGTACCGCCGTCGGCGATTTCCGGTACGTGATCAAGCACTTCGAACAGACGTTGCGCACCAGAGGCGCCTTGCTGCCACAGCGTCACCATCTGCCCCGCCTCGCGCACCGGCCACAGCACCATCGACGCGTAGCTGAAGAACGCGGTGAACGTACCGATCGACATCTCGCCGGAAGCCACAAGGCTGCCGCCATAACCGAGGATGATCACGGTAGAAAATGCACCGACCCACGGCATGACGCCGCGAATGAATGAGTTCGTCCGCGTCAGTGTCATGAATCGCGTCGCGTAGGCCAGGTTCACGGCATCAAAACGTTCGACTTCGTGCGCTTCCTGGACGAGCGCCTGCACCGTGCGTATGCCGTTCAGATTTTCCTGCACCTGCTCCGACAGCGATGCGAAGCCTTCCTGAACACTGAGCGACTGCTCATACACACGGCGTGCGAGCCACCAACCGAGCAGCAGCAGGATCGGCAACGGCGTCAACAGCAACAAGGTCAGTGTCGGCGCGAGCGCGAGCATGCAGCTCAAGCCCACCAATGCAGAGAAGATGATGACGAGAATCGTCCGCAGGCCCATGCCGACGAGCTGGCGCACGAGGTTGATGTCGTTGATCGCGCGCGCCATCAGATCGCCGGTCGGA
>JANLUG010000403.1:0-4271 GCA_031363335.1 Gammaproteobacteria bacterium | reverse complement strand
ACGCGCCTTCATCTCATCGATGAAGTGATCTATCAGCCAGCGTGAAATTGCCGTGCCGGGCGGTACCCCTGGCAATTCGGAATAGCGGAACCATCGCGCGTCTGCGATTTCGCCTTCCTGACAGACGATATCGCCACTCGCGTAGTCGGCGTGAAAGCCGAGCATCAGCGAATTCGGAAACGGCCAGGACTGGCTGCCCAGATAACGCACATTCGTGACGCGCAGGCCGACCTCCTCGAATACCTCTCTGTGCACGGTCTGTTCGATCGACTCGCCCGGCTCGACGAATCCCGCAAGTGTGGAGTACATGCCCTGCGGCCAGTTCGCGTTGCGCGCCAGCAACATTTCTTCGCCCTTACGGATCAATACGATGATGCTCGGCGACAACCGTGGATAGTTGATCAGCCCGCACCCGGAGCATCGTTTTGCGCGATCGACCGGATGGTTCTCCATCTGCGAACCGCAGCGACCGCAGAAAGCGTGGTCGCGCTCCCAATCGGCCACCTGTTGTGCGCGGCCGGCGAGATAAAACAGCGGAGCTGCAACGCGTCCGAGCCAGGAACGCAATCCCAACAGCGCATATCCTTGCTGCGCGCGTCCGGATGCGACCACTGCAAAACACGACCTGCCCTGGTATCTCCCAAGAAAGATTTCGGAATGTCGCTCCAATTCGAGCCAACGCATTTCATCGGCGAGAATCGGCCGCGGTGATCCGTTCTCGGTAACGCACAGAATCTCCTGACCAATGAAGACGAAGTACCACGCGTTGTCGTGCGACTGGTCGGCGGGCGGTTGTGTCAGCGACTCGAAATCGTCGGGATCGTAGGGCCACATCGAGTGTCACCTAGTTGGAAAAGTTGATTGCCGAACATTACCACAGCGCACGCACCGTCCAACGAAACCGCGCAGTCGTCAGTCCGTCAGGGCCAACGCTTCGGATCGCCAGACACTGCCTTGACGCGCACGACGATCGATCTCGTCGAGCATCGCGCCATGCCGGTCGAGTTCCGACCCTGTCGCCACGATAATCCTGAGACGGGGTCGATCCGCCGGCAGTCGCACGACGACGAACGTATCCGATCCGCCGGATGACGTTTCGACCTCATCCGCAACGAACAATACCGTCTGACCACCCGTCATCATCAGATAGACGTCGGCGAGTATCTCCGCATCCAGCAGCGCGCCATGCAACTCCCGTTGGGAGTTGTCGACGTCGTAGCGCCGGCATAGTGCGTCGAGGTTGTTCTTCTGTCCGGGGTGCTTGTGTCGCGCCATTGCCAATGTGTCGACAACGGTGCAGGCATCTTCAACGCGTCGACGCGGCTGCTCGAGCCGGCTTAACTCGTGGTCGAGGAACGCGACATCGAACGGTGCGTTGTGAATGATCAGTTCGGCCCCGTCGATGAACGCGAGGAATTCATCTGCGACGTCGCCGAACGGCGGCTTGTCGGCGAGGAAGTCCTGCGTGATTCCATGCACGGCAAGCGCGCCATCATCGATGTCGCGCTGCGGGTTCACGTAACGATGGAAGTGACGTCCTGTCAGTTTGCGATCGACGAGTTCGACTGCGCCGATCTCGATGATGCGATGACCATGCTCAGGTTCGAGTCCGGTCGTTTCGGTATCAAGAACGATCTGGCGACTCATTTGCCGCCTGCAACGGATCGACGCGACAACATATCGTCTATCGCCACGTTGGCAGCCGCATCGACGCGCTCGTTTTCGGCATGCCCGCTGTGCCCCTTGACCCAGCACCACTCGATTTCGTGCGTACCGACCAGTGAGTCCAACAACACCCACAGGTCCTGGTTCTTGACGGGTTGCTTCGCTGCCGTGCGCCAACCGTTCAACTTCCAGCGCTTGACCCAACTCGTTACACCTTGACGCAGGTATTCGGAGTCGGGTGTTAGTCTGATTCGACTTGGACGTTGGATGGCCCGCAGGGCTTCGATCGCGGCCATCACCTCCATGCGGTTGTTAGTCGTCGCGGGCTCTGCACCGCTGAGCATCTTCTCGGTGCTGTCTTGTCGCAACAATGCAGCCCAACCACCCGGGCCTGGATTGCCCCGACACGCACCGTCCGTAAAGATCTCGATCAACGTCGACGTCACCGTGGATTTCGAATCGTGGGGTGAGGGACGACAACCGACGAGATATTGGCATGACGCAGCGACGCGGTGCCGCGCAACCGTGTCATGCCGACCGCGCTTTTGCGGCCGAGCACATAGTAGACGCCACCGAGCGGCACTCGCGCGCGCTCGAGCGCGGCGCGCATCTTCACCCAAAGCTTGCGTTCGAACGTTCCGACACCAAGCGGCGGCCGATACATCAGATATTGCACGCCTTCATCAGCCTCGATTCCGAGCACCGCCATCCAATCGAGCAACCGCCACGGATTGACGAATCGTACATCGCTGAATGCATCGTCGATCACGCGCGCGACGACGCGACGCACACCCCACAGGCTGATCGGATTGAATCCACAGATGAGCAGGCGACCACCCGGACGCAACACCTTGCACACCTCTCGCATGGCGGTGCGAGGATCTGAGCAGCAATCGAGAGCGTGGTGCATCACGACCGCGTCGAGCGATCCAGGTGGAAAAGGCAGCGCTTCAATGTTGCCTATATAGGTACTGGCGTTTGACGCGGCATCGCCGGGTCGACCGTGAAAGCCGGGCATCGCGCCGTAGAGCCGATGCCGAACCATACAGCGATCGAGTTCAACGCCGGGCATCGGAATCGGCCCCAGCCACAACATCGAATCACCGTGAAATCGCCGCACTCCTTGAACCAGGAGACGGGCTTCCTTCTGTAACAGAGTCGCGCCCAACGGGCTCTGAAACCAGGTCGCGAGACCGTGTATCTCGTCAGTCGTCACGCTCATCCGGCTACGGTTGAATCAGCGGCAGGGATCAAACACTGTCGGGCGGCATTGTGCAGACAGCACGGAGATTGCGCAACAATGCCGACACCGCGCTGGTGGCTCATTCTGTGGGCCATCACGGTGGCTGGTTGCGAGAGCACCGCTCGCATACCGGATCACCCAGTCGCTCCAGTCGACATTCCAGTGTCGGTCGATGAACTCGCCCCTCCTGCCGTAGAACGTGAACCTGTTCCGATCGACGTGTGGAGCGTGCTACGCGACGGCTTCGCACTGGATCACGAAACGAGCGAACCCTCTGTCGCGCGCGCTGTCGACATCTACGAATCTGGCTCGCCGATGATGCTCGACATGGAGGTTCAAGCAAGACGATACCTCGCGTACGTCGTCGACGAGGTGCATCAACGTCAGCTGCCGATGGAACTGGCACTCGTGCCGATCATCGAGAGCACGCTCAATCCTTACGCCCACTCGCACAGCGGCGCTTCCGGCCTCTGGCAGCTGATTCCAAACACAGCTAAACACTATGGCGTCACGATCGACTGGTGGTATGACGGCCGCAGAGATCCGGTCGACTCAACCGCGGCGGCGCTCGACTACCTCACCTACCTGCACGACGAGTTCGGTGACTGGCTGCTTGCGATAGCCGCGTACAACGGTGGCGAAGGTCGGGTACGACGCGCGTTGGCACGATCGCCCGGCGCAGATTTCTTCGACCTCGACCTGCCGACCGAAACAAAACGCTACGTTCCTAGGCTGCTCGCGCTTGCACATCTGATTGCCGAGAGCGACACCATACTATTGCCGCCGATCGGCCCGGAGCCGGCGTTCTTTTCCGCGACACTCGACGATCAGATCGACATCGTCGTTCTCGCCAACATCGGTGCGCTCTCGATCGACGAAATGTTCCGCTTCAACCCAGGTCTCAATCGACGCGCAACCCCGCCGGATGGTCCGTATCGATTGCTGATTCCGTCTTCGTATCGAGACGCGTTCGAAAGAGCGCTCAGCCAGTATCCGAAAGAACGCGTCCAGTGGAAGCGTCACGTCGTCAAGCACGGCGAGAGCCTCGACAAAATCGCCCGCCAGTACCACACGTCGGTCGCGGCGCTGCGCTCAACCAACCGACTCACCAACAACACCATACACCCGAGTCAGTCGCTGGTGATCGCGATAGCGGTGATAGAGCCGACCGAGTTACCTGCGAATCCGATGCTGTCGATTCCGAAATCGAAGTCGACGCATCGTCTGACATATACGGTGAGGCGCGGTGACTCTCTCGCCCGCATCGCCGATCGCTTCAACGTATCGGTTTCCGCGATCGCGGACTGGAATGACGTCGACCCTTCCGATGTGCTCAAGCCCGGCCGGCGGCTGGTTTTGCATG
>JANLUG010000791.1:0-1471 GCA_031363335.1 Gammaproteobacteria bacterium | reverse complement strand
AGCCTATGTATTGATCCCATGCCGGCGGCTTCTCGGCCGGCGCCCAATCCTTGCCGTACCAGGAAATTTCAAGGGTGGTGGTACTCAGGCCGGTCGGCCAGAACGCCATGATCGGAAAACCTCTCGCGCTCATCGGCGATACGAGGTTCGGCACCAGATTGAACGACAACGTGCAGGTGCGCGCGATCTCACCGACCGTCTCGATCTCCGGGCGGCCGTCATGACTATCGTTCTGACCGCGCAGCGCGCGCGACGGCGCCACCATCCGGCCGTGTCCGCCTGCGTACAACGTATTCACATTGCCGCGATGATCGAGCAGCGGCGACACCGTTGCCGGATGAATGGAGGGAACGTGGTACACCTCCATGTTCGCTTCCATTGCGATTTTCCAGTTGCAGTTCAGCTCGAAGCGGTCTTTGCGAACGAAGCGCAGCGACTCGAACTGGAACTGCCGCCACTGCGGAATGAACGCTTCGAGTTCGTCGGCGAGCGGACGCGCGTTCTGATCGAAGTTGACGAACAGGAACTTGCCCAGGCGTTCGATGCGCACCGGATAGAGCGATCGGCACGACTTGTCGAGGTCGACGAAGTCGCGCTCATCGCGCAACGCGATCAATGCACCGTCGTGATCGTACGTCCAGCCGTGATAGCCGCAGACCAGCCGGTTCGCTTTACCGTACGGTTCGCGGATCAACGCCGCGCCGCGATGCCGGCACGTGTTAAAGAACGCCCGCAGTTCGCCCGATTGGGCGTGAATGATCACCACCGGCTGCTGCGCCGATTCGAAGAGCTTGTAACAACCGGGTTCCGGTATCTCGTCGAGATGGCCTGCGAATAACCACGACTTGCGCCACAGATGCGCGCGTTCGAGCGCGTAGAACGCAGGGTCCGTATACCGCTTGCCCGGTAAGTCGGGGAACGCCGGAAACCCAACCGGCGGCGCCTTTCGCGCGCGTTCGAACTCGATGAGCTGCGTCAGCTCCACCATCTCCTCCCAAGTGTCTCGTGTCACGGTTTCGTACCCCCGGATGTGAACCCCGTCATGTTCCGTCGGCCACTCCATTGAGGTATTGGCTGCCATGCCCGACGCTTGCGAAGTATCCCGCATTCATCGCGCCGCATGCAGAACACGGAAGCGCTGCTGTCATGTTCCAGCTGACCATTTGGTCGCTGCCGTCGCTGATCGCGCTGGCCCTCGCGCTCTATACATTTCAGGTCGTCCGCCGCAGTCCGAACGTTCCCGGCGTCACGCCGATGCTCGGACTTTGCATCTGCGTAATCGTCTGGTCGGCAGGCCAGCTGGTGGGCACGTTGACGACCACACCCGAGCTGAAAATGCTTGGCACGCAATTGCAGAGCCCCGGCTTCTTCTATCTGTGCGTCTGCTGGTACTGGTTCGCGCTCTCCTACGCCCGTCGCCAGCGGCGGGTCTCCAGCGCGACGTTGCTGGCAATCTCGATCGTCCCGAGCA
>JANLUG010000392.1:0-4638 GCA_031363335.1 Gammaproteobacteria bacterium | reverse complement strand
AGTCAAAAGCCGGTGCCAGGCACCGTCTGTTGACTTGTTCATCGGTTCACCCGCTACGGGCACACGTTGGCTGAAGGGTGGACACGCTGCGATCAGGTGGAGGTGGCAGCTTGATGCGCCGTCCCGTTACGGAACCCTGAGGCGCCATGGATGGCGCCGTTCGGAGCGCCCAGGGACGGCTCGAGCGTGTCCGGCGCATCAAGACTCCACCTCCGCCGGGACTCGAAGCTCCTCCGAACGCTACGCTCGTCTACTAGCCGCGTAACGGGATTCGAGCGCCCGATAGAGATCGCCCGCAAACGAACTCGACGCATCGTCGAGTTCGCCAACGAGTTCGAAGAGGTGCTCGTTGTCTTCCCGCCCCAGCCATACCTTGATATACGTGCCGGATTTGTATCCGTTCGCCTGACGGAAGTTGTTCAGCACATTCTTGCCGATGTAGATCCGATACAGTTCGTCGAGATCGAGCGGCAGCGCGCCCATCAGATCGACGAAGGCGTCCACCGGAAAGCCGCGTTGCGCGAGCGTCGCGCCGGCGAGTGCTTCCACGGTTTCGCGAAAGTCGCGTGGTGAGGAAGTACCGATTCGATCGAACGCGGATACGACGCCGGCATCGATGTGCCCGGCGCCGATGCGGCCGTCGCGGATCAACTCCGACAGGCCGAAGTGCCAGATATCGACGATCTCGAGCTTCACCTGTTCGAGATCGGCGCTCTGGTGCTTCCACCATTTCCAACCGAAGTGGTCCAGCAATTCGGCGCATTCGACCCAGATCGCGCGGTAATACGCATGACCCTGCGTGCGCCACTGCGGATGCACGTTGGCGTTCAGCGCATCCTGCAGTTCTGCCATCGCCGCAAGTTGTTGCTCGACCTTCCGCACAGACGTCATCCTTCAGGCCATCTGCAGAAATTCGACCCAGTTGCCGTCCGGATCTTCGACGATCGCGATGCGGATGCCCGGACGGATTTCGCGCTCCGGTACGACGACGTTGCGGCCCGCTTTCGCGCACGCGGCGACGAGTTCGGAAATGTTCGAGACCGAGATCGTCCAGTAGCGATAGCCGGTGGCGCCCGCAATTCCGCCCGGCGGTGCAACGGCCGGCGGTGCTTTTGCAGGTACGACGACCTTGATCAGGCTGTCGCCGCACAACAGACGATGCATCGTGCCGCCGCCCGGCATCGGCATGTCGCCTTCGTGCGTGAATCCCAACACATCGCGATAGAACCCGAGCGCGGCCGGTCCGTCCTTCACGATGATGCCGAGGTCGATCGCCCTCTTCGTCAGTTTCACTCCCACGTGCGTCCCCTGTATCACTGATTGCGGTGGTGCATTATCTTGGATTCTCCTTCTCAAACAACCCGTTCGGAGGTGTCACGCGTGGCCGGCGGCCCCATCACAGCGATGATCATGCATCCGGTCGTGAAGGAAGAGCTGCTGCGCGAAGCGCACCTGCAGCGACTCGAACGAACCTGCCGACTCATAGATACGACGCCATTTCGCAACTTCGACGGCCTCGGCGAAGAAGCCGCGCGTGTGCAGGTGCTGATCACGAGCTGGGGCTGCCCGCGCATCGATCGCGCCGTCGTCTCCGGACTACCCGGGCTCAAGTTGATCGCGCATCTCGCAGGCTCAGTCAAAGGTTTCATCGACGAAACCGTGTGGCGCATGGGCGTGCAGATCACCAACGCCGTCGCCGCGAACGCGGTGCCGGTGGCCGAGTACACGCTGGCGGCGATTCTGTTCTCCAACAAACACGTGCTGCGCTTGGCGGATTTCTACCGCCGGCATCACGAGAACCGCGCGCCGTGGACGAAGGAAGCGCCGAACGTCGGCAACTACAAGAAGACCGTCGGCCTCATCGGCGCGTCGCACGTCGGCCGAAAAGTGCTTGAACTGCTGCGGCCGTTCGATATGAAAGTGCTGATGTACGACCCGTACATGACGCCGCTGCAGGTACGCGAACTCGGCGCGCACAAGGTCGGTCTGTCGGAGTTGCTGTCGAACTCCGACGTCGCATCGATGCACGCGCCGCTGCTGCCCGAAACGCGCCACATGCTCGGCGCGCGCGAATTTGCATTGATGAAAGACGGCGCCACGTTCATCAACACGGCACGCGGTGCGGTGATCGACCAGCAGGCGCTCGAAGCGGAACTGATCAGCGGCCGGTTGAGCGCCGTGCTCGATACCACCGAACCCGAAGTGCTGCCGCCCGAGTCGCAGCTGTATCGCCTGCCGAACGTGCTGCTCACGCCGCACATCGCCGGCTCGCTCGGCACCGAGACGCAACGCCTCGCCGACTACGTTGTCGACGAAATCGAACGCTTCGCGCGCGGTCAGGCGCTGAAGCACCGCGTCCGTTACGACGAGCTCGTGCGATTGGCGTAGTCGCTCGAGCTAGTAGTCGCTCGAGAGAGCGGCCCGGTAAACTCTCCACATCCCCGATTCGGACGGAGCACGACATGGATCTGACGTATGGCGGCGAGTACGAACGCTTTCGCAACGAGGTGCGCGACTTCATCGCGACACACCGCGACGCAGCGCCCGACGGTGGCGGCATGCGCGCCGATAAAACGCGCGCATGGCAGAAGATGCTGATCGAGCGCGGCTACACGGCGCGAACGATTCCGCGCGAATACGGCGGCCACGGCGGCGAACCCGACATCCTCAAGGCGCGCATCATCGCCGAAGAATTCGCGCAGGCGCAGGTGCCGGGCGGCCTCGGCGGGCAAGGCATTTCGATGCTGGTGCCGACGCTGCTCGAGGTGGGCACCGAGGAACAGAAACGGCAATTCATCGGGCCGACGCTGCGCGGCGAAACGATCTGGTGCCAGGGTTATTCGGAACCCGGCGCAGGTAGCGACCTGGCCAGCCTGCGCACGCGCGCCGAACTCGACGGCGACGAATGGGTCGTCAATGGCCAGAAAATCTGGACGAGCACCGCGCAACACGCCGACTGGATCTTCTGCCTGGTGCGCACCGAGCCGAATGCGCCGAAACATCAAGGCATCAGCTTCCTGCTGTTCTCGATGAAAACACCCGGCATCGAAGTGCGACCGTTGAAGACGATGACCGGCGACGCGACATTCAACGAAGTGTTCTTCACCGATGTGCGCGTGCCGAAGGGCCAGATCGTCGGCCGCCGCGGCGAAGGCTGGCTGGTGGCGAATTCGATCCTGCGTCACGAACGGGGCATGCTCGGCGATCCGAACGCGATGCTGACGCGGTTGAACGCGCTGACCGAACTGATGAAGACCGAAACCGTCGACGGCCGCCGCCTGATCGACGACCCGGTGTATCGCGACCGGCTGATGAAGATTCAGGGCGACGTAATGGCGATGCGACTAAACGATCTGCGGCTGCTGTCGGCGAAGCTGAACAACAAGAACGCGACGCTCGCCGGCATGATCGTGAAGCTGAAGGGCACCGAACTGCGTCACGACCTCGAAGCGCTCGGCATCGACGTGCTCGGCGAAGTCGGCGCGCTCTACCACGACGAGCGCGGCGATGCGCCGTATCTGAAAGATCACGGCATGTATCAATACCACTACATGTTCTATCTCGGCCTGATCATCGGCGGCGGTACGTCGCAGATTCAGAAGAACATCATCAGCGAGCGCGGTCTCGGCATGCCGAAGGAACCGAAAATGAGCAAGGACGCCTGATCGTGGAATTCGGACTCTCACAAGAACAGGAATTTCTGCGCGACACATTGACGCGCTTTCTCGCCGACAACGCCGGTCTGCCGCGGGCGCGGCGCTTTGCGGATGGCGGCGAACGCCGCGCGCAGGATCTGTGGGACGGACTGGTCGGCATCGGCGTGCCCGGACTCATCGTCGCGGAAGCGCACGGCGGTGTCGGCTTGTCCACACTCGACGCAGCAACCGTTGCGCAAACACTCGGCAGCGCCGTCGCGCCGGTGCCGTTCATCGGCAGCGCGGTGATGGTGCCGCGCGCAATCGCGAAAGCGGGCAACGCGGACCAACAAGCCGAGTGGCTGCCGCGTCTCGCGACCGGTGAAGTCATCGTCGGTGTAGCCGTGTCGGAAGCCGCGAGCGGCGCGCGCGAGGGCGCCAACGTCAGCGCGCGCGCAGGCAAACTCAATGGCAAGGCGTTGTTCGTATTCGACTTCGAGGCCGACAGCTATCTCGTCGCCGACGATCAGCGCCGGCTGTATATGGTCGATGCGAAAGCCAAAGGTCTGACCCGGCGCGATCTGACCACGATCGACGCAACACGCCGTGTCGGCGAACTCGCGCTCGATGGCGTTGCTGCGCAACTGCTGCCGGGTAGCCACGACACTGCGGTGCTCGACGATCTGCTCGACGTCGGCCGCGTGCTGCTCGCCGCCGACACGCTCGGCGCGGCGCAGAACATGCTCGATCAGGCGGTGGCGTATTCGCTGACGCGCGAACAGTTCAATCGCCCGATCGGTTCGTTCCAGGCGGTCAAACACATGTGCGCCGAAATGGCGGCCGGTCTCGAGCCATGCCAGTCGCTGGTCTGGTACGCGGCGCACGCCGTCGACGCCATTCCGGAAGAAGCGCACGTCACCGCGTGTCATGCCAAGGCGCACGTCGCGGAGGTGGCCAAGTTCGTCGCCAAAACCGCAACGGAAGTGCACGGCGGCATGGGGTT
>JANLUG010000705.1:0-1976 GCA_031363335.1 Gammaproteobacteria bacterium | reverse complement strand
ATTGGCCCAAACCGGAAGCAGTAGACGGCAAGTGGACCGCGCCTCCGCTGCAGCGGTCGAAATGAGATACTCCGGATCCCGGACCTATTGGAAGCAACCATGAGCGAAGCGATTGCGAACAAGCAGACCGAAATCGATGCCAGCAAGGAGAAGATCAAGGCGCATCTGCGCGCGACCATGCCTGCCTTCGATCCGACGATGACGAATGCCGAGTTCGCGGCGATGTGGCCGATCGACGTCAAACAGGATCCGTACTCGATTCCGCTGGAGTCCATCGACGTCGGCCATCCGGCGCTGTTCGAGGCAGATGCGTTCTGGCCGTATTTCGAGCGGATGCGCAAGGAAGCACCGGTGCACTACTGCGCGAAGAGTCAGTTCGGACCGTATTGGTCGCTGACAAAGTTCGACGACATCATGTATGCCGACACGCATCATCAGATCTTCTCGTCCGACTCGAAGATCGGCGGCATCAGCCTCGGCGGCGGCGCCGATCCCGATCCACAATTCGACCTGCCGATGTTCATTCAGGAAGATCCGCCGAAGCACGAAGCGCAGCGCAAGGTCGTCGCGCCGATGTTCACACCGCGCAACCTGATGGACCTCGAGCCGATCATCCGCGAACGCGCGTGCAAGATCCTCGACAACCTGCCGCGCAACGAAGACTTCAACTGGGTGAAGCATGTGTCGGTGGAGCTGACCGGGCAGATGCTCGCGACGCTGTTCGACATTCCGCAGGAAGACCGACACAAGCTGATCTACTGGTCCGACAGCGTGTCGAACCTCGGCAATCCGGAATATTTCGAAACGGTGGAAGCCGGCTTCAAAGTGCTGTGGGAGTGTTACGGCTACTTCGACGAGGTGTGGAAGGAGCGCGTCAAGAACCCGCACAAGCTCGACCTGATTTCGATGATGGCGCACGGCGAGTCGACGAAGAACATGCCGCCGAACGAATACCTCGGCAACATTCTGCTGTTGATCGTCGGCGGCAACGACACCACGCGCAATTCGATTTCCGGCGGCGTGCTGGCGCTGAACCGGTTCCAGGACGAGTACACGAAGCTGCGCGCGAACCCCGGGCTGATCACGAACATGATTCCGGAGATCATCCGCTATCAGTCGCCGGTGGCGCACATGGCGCGTACGGCGCTCGAAGACACCGAGATCCGCGGCAAGCGGATCAAGCAGGGTGAGAAGGTCGTGATGTGGTACATCTCGGGCAATCGCGATTCGGATGCGATCGAAAATCCCGATGTGTTCAAGATCGACCGCGCGAATGCCCGCCACCACCTGGCGTTCGGCTTCGGCATTCACCGTTGCCTCGGCAACCGCCTCGGCGAAATGCAGCTGCGCGTGATCTGGGAAGAGATCCAGAAGCGATTTCCCTCGATCGAACTCGTCGGCGACCCGGTGTACGGGAAGTCGAGTTTTATCCACGGTATCCGCGAACTGCCGGTGCGCATTCGCGGCTGACGCGCGTGTTTTGGATCGGGGAAATGAAAACGGCGACTTCGAGTCGCCGTTTTCATCACCGTGAATATAAGTTAACAGCCTTGCGTCGATCTGCCTAGTCTGTTCAGACACGAGTAACGGGCGTACAACGCCGCGTTCCTTCGAGCAGGAGGTTCCGCGCATGCCGAAACGCCAACTGACGAAAGCCCAGTCGTCGAGAAAACTGCTGAAGACGTTGACGGACAACCCGGCCCTGCCGGCGTTCGTTCGGACACTGAAAGCGCCGGTGCTGAAGCGGCTGATCGATCACGTCGGCCTGCACGACGCCGGCGACCTGATCGCGCTGACCACCACGGAGCAGATGCGCGACATCCTGGAAGAATCGCTATGGGAGACGCTGATTCCGGGAGAGGCGGAACGGCTGCGACCCGAGCGCTTCCTCGAGTGGCTCGACGTCATGTTCGAAGCGGGCCCAGCGTTTGCCGCGGATCGGTTGATCGAGCTTGGCGATGCGTTCGTCGTAATGA
>JANLUG010000389.1:0-3747 GCA_031363335.1 Gammaproteobacteria bacterium | reverse complement strand
GACCCGCCGTCGCTCGACCCTTAAAGGTGGCATTCCTGCGCTGCTGAGACTTTGGATCACGCTGTTAAGATCGCTACCGCTTTCGGATTTCGGAGAACTTACATGCAGGCAGCGACGCTAACGGCCAAACACTGGGGATTGATGCTCGAGAGCGAGGCTGCGTCTGCGGGCAAGGTGACGGTCGTTGCGCCCTACGACGGCGCCGAGATTGCGACCGTCGATACCGCCGGACCGAAGCACGCGGAAGATGCGCTTGCAGCGGCCTATGCGCTGTATCGCAACCGTTCCGGATGGTTGCGTCTGCATCAACGCGTCACGATCCTCGAGCGTCTCGCAGTATTGATGACCGAACACCAGGACGTGCTGGCGCTCGAGGCCGCGCGTGAAGGCGGTAAACCGCTTGTCGACTCTCGCGTCGAAGTGACCCGCGCGATCGATGGCGTTCGTCTGTGTATCGAACATATCCGTGGACATGCGGGCGATGTGATTCCGATGGGCACCACGGCGGCGGCCGCAGGGCGCGTCGCATTCACGCAGAAGGAGCCGATCGGCGTGGTCGTTGCAGTGAGCGCGTTCAATCATCCCCTCAATCTGATCGTTCATCAGGTGCTCGCCGGCGTTGCGGCGGGATGTCCGGTGATCGTCAAGCCCGCGAGTACCACGCCGCTGTCGTGTTTACGCCTGGTGACGTTGCTGCGCGAGGCCGGTTTGGCGGATGGATGGTGTCAGGTTGCCGTCAGCGGTCGGGTTGTCGCGGAACAGCTCGTGACCGATCGGCGCGTGGCGTTCTTCAGCTTCATTGGCAGCGGGGAGGTGGGTTGGTCGCTGCGTTCCAAGCTTGCGCCGGGTACACGATGCGCGCTCGAGCACGGCGGCGTGGCGCCGGTGATCGTCGGTCCGGATGCGGATCAGGAACTGTCGGTCAACGCGGTGTTGAAGGGTGGATTCTACCACGCGGGACAGGTTTGCGTGTCGGTACAGCGCGTATTCGTGCCGCGCGCGCAGGCGCGCGGCTGGGCACAGGCGTTAGCAGATCGCGCGAAACGCCTGAAGATCGGCGACCCGACCGACGCCGCGACCGAAGTCGGCCCGCTGATCCAACACAGCGAAACGACGCGTATCCACGAATGGGTGACGGCGGCGGTCGAAGGCGGCGCGGAACGTTTGTGCGGCGGCGATCCGTTGAGCGCGAGCACCTATCCGGCGACGGTGCTACTCGACCCGCCGCTCGACGCGGACGTCAGCCGCAAGGAGATCTTCGGCCCGGTCGTCTGTGTTTACGGCTACGACGACATCGATCAGGCGTTCGCGCAGGCGAACGATCTACCGTTTTCGTTCCAGGCCGCGATCTTCACGCGCGACCTCGACACAGCGTTGCGCGGCTTTAAGCAGCTGGATGCATCCGCTGTGATGGTCAACGATCACACGGCGTTTCGTGTCGACGGGATGCCGTTCGCCGGTCTGAGGGAGTCCGGCCTCGGTGTCGGCGGAATCCCGCATACAATCGACGACATGCAGATCGACAAGATGATGGTGATCAAGTCCACCGTCTTGTAAGACGCCCGGGTGGGGCGCTTGCCGATTCCGGATTCGAAATGCACAGTAGGGCGCTGTTTCTTGAGGCGTGGTCGCAATGAATAAAGACGTCAACGGTGATTTGGCCGACGCAACGGCTCTCGCGGCCAACTATCGGGCGCTGATCGAGGGGCTCGGTGAAGATCCCGAACGCGCGGGGCTGAAAGACACGCCGATGCGCGCCGCCAAGGCGATGCAGTTCATGACACGCGGCTACTCGCAGAGTGTCGAAGAGATCGTGAACGGCGCCTTGTTCGAATCGAAGATCGACGAGATCGTCATGGTGAAAGACATCGAGATGTACTCGCTGTGCGAACACCATCTGCTGCCGTTCATCGGACGTTGTCACGTCGGCTATCTGCCGAACGGGCGTGTGCTCGGTCTGTCGAAAGTCGCGCGGATCGTCGACATGTTCGCGCGGCGGCTGCAGATTCAGGAGCAGCTCACGCAACAGATTGCCGAAGCGATCATGAACAGCGCAGGCGCGCGCGGCGTCGGTGTGATCATCGAAGCGCGCCACCTGTGCATGGCCATGCGCGGCGTCGAAAAGCAGAACTCGGTGATGAAGACATCGGTGCTGCTCGGCAGCTTCCGCGACAACGCACCGACCCGCTCGGAGTTCCTGCAGCTCATTGGCGGATAACAACGACCTCGATCTGATGCGCATCCATGTCGATGCGCTGTTCACCCACGACGCGAAGGGGCGGACGTTGTATGTCAACGAACCGCGTGGCGCGATCGCACCGAGGATTTTCGTCGGACGCACGGCAGCCGGATACGTGTTGCGCGCGCGCGCAGATGTTGCAGACGAGACGGTGGCTGCGGTGCGCGCACTGATGGATCGTGAACCGTCAAACGGGCCAATCGCACAACGGCCACTCTGTGGCGACGCGATCATTGCGTTGCTTGCGAACGAAGCGCCGGTACGGCGGGTCTGGTCTGGTCCCGCGTACTGCATCGATGCTGACGTATTGCCTGAAGCGCCGGATACGGTGCGCATCGTCAGTGAAGACGCAGACGTGCTGAGGTCGTTTCCGGACTGGATCGACGAAGTGTATGAACGACAACCGTTCGTAGCCGCCCTCGAGGAGGGCGTCGCGGTGTCGTTGTGTTGCAGCGTGCGGATCACTACCGCCGCGCATGCGGCCGGCGTTGAGACGTTGCCCGCGGCGCGCCGCAGAGGAATGGCGTCGCAGGTCGTCGCGGCATGGGCGAGAGCGGTCGGTGCGCTCGGTGCGACGGCGTTGTACAGCACGTCGTGGGACAACGTGGCGTCGCAAGCGGTGGCGCGGCGGCTCGGCATGTCGATGCTCGGCGTCGACTTTCACGTGACTTGAGGAAACGCAGTGGACTACCTCGAACACAACCGTCGCGCATGGAACCGCGATTCCATCGCCGGCGAACGTTGGTCGATTCCGGTGAGCGAAGACGCGATCGAAAACGCGCGCCGCGGCGACTGGCAGGTCATCCTCACGCCAGACAAGCCGGTTCCGGCGGAGTGGTTCGGTGCACTGAGCGGCGCGCAGGTGTTGTGTCTCGCATCATCCGGCGGTCAACAGGCGCCGATTCTCGCGGCGGCCGGTGCGAATGTCGTCAGCTTCGATTTGTCGGAGGAGCAACTCGCGCGGGATATGGAAGTGGCCATGCGCAACGGCCTCGCATTGCGTTGCATGCGCGGCGACATGGCCGACCTGTCGGTGTTTCGCGATGCGAGCTTCGATCTGATCTTTCACGCGGTATCAAACGTATTTGTACCGGATCTACGGCCGGTCTGGCGCGAGTGTCATCGGGTATTGCGGCCCGGTGGCGCGCTGCTCGCGGGCTTCATGAACCCGGCGTTCTTTCTATTCGACCACGACGAGGCGGAACTCAGCGGTGTGCTCGTAGCGCAGCATCGTCTGCCATACAGCGAGGCGGGTGACGCCACATCGTCGCCGATGTCCGACGCCCGCCGCGCGCAGATTGCGAAGGGTGATGCGCTGGTATTCGGCCACAGTCTGCAGTCGCAGATCGGTGACCTGCTGGCCACCGGCTTCCATCTCACCGCGCTCTACGAAGACCACTGGACGGGCGCATCCACGCCTCTAGATGCACTCATGCCCACGTCGATTGCGATACGCGCAGTCCGAGACCGGTGACGGTTACGCGCGGCGGTTTTTCGATAACGGGCGA
>JANLUG010000680.1:0-2053 GCA_031363335.1 Gammaproteobacteria bacterium | reverse complement strand
GCTGCTGGTGCTGATCGTCGCGATTGCCGCCTTCAACATCGTTTCGGCGCAGACGATGCTCGTCAACGAGAAGCGTTCCGACATCGCCATTCTACGAACGATGGGCGCGTCGGAGGGGCTCGTGCTGCGGCTCGTGCTCGTACAGGGAATCCTGGTTGCACTCGCTGGAATCGGCTTTGGGCTGCTGCTCGGCCTGATTCTGGCGAATCACGTCACCGAAACGGTATCGCTACTGGAATCGTTGATAGGCGCGCGCTTGCTCGACGGTTCCTACTTCGACACCGTGCCGTCGGTGGTGCTGCCGTCGGATATCGCGCTGATCGCCGCGGTGTCGTTTGCGTTTTGCGTGGTCTCTGCACTACACCCGGCGCGACGCGCAGCCGCGCTGAATCCCGCTGAAGCATTGCACGAAGCGTCATAACGCTTAAGCCGCCTAACGTTCCGATGATGTTGCGTTGGGTTTGTCCCGTGCGAGTCGTGCGCGGGCTCGCGCGCGCCAACGTCGTATGACGCGCATGCGCCAACCGACCCGAACCACCACAAACGCGGTCACTCCGGTTACCCAGCTGCAAACCAGCGAACCCAGCAGCAGCGGCCACCAGATCCGATCGAATTCCTGCCCGAGCCACTCGAGGTCGATGTGCACCTCGGTCACCATCGGTGGCGTGTTGGTCAGCCATGCACCCAGCTTGTACGCGAAGAAAAACAACGGTCCCATCGTCAGCGGGTTGTTGATCCATACCAGTCCGACCGCGAGCGGGAGGTTGACCCGGGCCGCGATCGCGATCGCCGCCGCGATCAACATATGCATCGGAATCGGCAAGAACGAAACGAACAGCCCGATGAATGCGGCGCCCGCGACGGAGCGTCGATGAAAGTGCCAGATCTCCGGATTCTGTAGCCATTTGCCCAGCGGTCGAAGGGCTCGATGCTCACGCAACTTCTGGGGATCGGGCAGGTAACGCCTGAAGGAGCTACGTGGCATAAACCTGTTACGACGATGAGGGATCGATCGCTGCACAAGCGCCACGCTCATTCGCGATCGAGGCGCGATTATGCCTGTTTCTCGTCCGGGGTTCATGGCGCGACTGCTGAGCGGTTACGCAGTCGGGATCCTCGCGATCACGTGGTCATCGCATCTTCCGGTGGGCTCACTCGTTGGTCTCGGCATCGCCGGTGTCGCGCTGCTCGCGGCACAACGGCTGCCGTTGTTCGCCGGTGCGATGCTGGGCCTGGTGATCTCGACCGCGACTGCGCGCGACGCTCTGGAACATCGAATCGCGCCGTGCGTCGACGGCACGGTCGTCGAATTGCGCGGCGAGATTGTGGGCTTGCCGAAGGCATCATCGCGGCAAACGCAGTTCGATGTGGTGCCGGAGGCGATCGCGCCGTGGCCCGCATGCGCCGGCCCAACGCCCAGGCGGCTGCGGCTGTCGTGGTTCGACGCGCCGGACCTGGGTCCGGGTGAGGTCTGGCAGTTGCGCATCAAGCTACGCAGCGTTCGCGGCTATCAGAATCCGGTCGGTTTCGACTACGAGGCGTGGAGTCTCGCGGCTCGACTGGATGGGTCAGGTACGGTGCGTTACGCAGAGCGCGGCGGGCCGGCCGAAGCATGGAGTTGGGATCGGCTCCGGCTCGAGTTGCGCAAACGCTTTGCAGCGATTCCGCTCGCGCATCCGGGCATCGACCTTGCGCTGCTGACCGGCGACAGCGGGTTGATGAGCGACGCGGACTGGGCGTTGTTCCGCGTCACCGGAACGGTACATCTCATGGTCATCTCCGGATTGCATCTGACGATCGTCGCCAGCGTCGGAATCGCGCTCGGTCGCGGCATTGCACGGCTGAGTCCGGTCTGGCTCGCTCGCAGCGGATCGGTTTGGCCCGGTGTGTGGTGCGGTGGACTACTGGTAACGCTGTACGCGTATCTGGCGGGGTGGGGCGTGCCGGTCTTGCGCGCGTGGGTCGCCATTCTGCTGGTGCTGTGCGTGCTGCCGTCGGGTCGTCGCGTTTCGTTGCCTGTGATGTTTCTGTGGGTTGCCGCGATCGTGCTGAC
>JANLUG010000591.1:0-1930 GCA_031363335.1 Gammaproteobacteria bacterium | reverse complement strand
GCGGACACGACATCGTCACGCGCGATCGCGCGGCCATTCTGGCTGCCGCGCGCGCGCGCGGCACGCCCGTCAACGGCAACCCGATCCATGCCTGCGGCATGAGGTTCAACCTGCTATGACGTTTCGCGACATCGAACTCACCATCGATGACCCCGTCGCGGTGTTGCGCCTGAACCGTCCCGAGAAGCTGAACGCGTTCACCTACGACACCTTGCGTGAAATCCGCACCGCGATCGACGCCTGCGCGGCGGACACGCGCGTGGTCGGCATCGTGATCACCGGCACCGGCCGCGGCTTCTGCGCCGGTCTCGATGCAGCGACGCTCGCCGCCGTCACGTCCGCACCTGTCGCGCCGCGCTCGGAAGAGTCGGATGCGCTCCCCGGCATCTTCAGCTATCTGTTGCACGTCCCGAAGCCGGTGATCTGCGCGATCAACGGCGTCGCCGCCGGCGGCGGACTGATCCTTGCGTTGATGAGCGACCTGCGTATCGCATCGTCCAGCGCGAGCTTCACGACGGTCTTCCTGAAGCGCGGGCTGATCGCAGAACACGGTTCGAGCTGGCTGTTACCGCGTCTCGTCGGCGTCGGCCGCGCGCTCGACCTGTTGTGGACGAGCGACCGCATCGACGCCGAAACGGCATTGCGCTTCGGGCTCGTCGAATCGGTCGTGGAACCGGATGTTTTGCTGACAACGGCGTGCGACTACATTCGCCGTCTTGCAGTGACCTCGTCACCGGCGGCCGTGGCCGAAACGAAACGTTTGCTGTATCGACACCTCGGCACCGGTTATGTCGAAGCGCTGCGCGAAGCCGACGCCGTCCAATGGAAATTCGTTGCAGCACCCGACGCACGCGAAGGCGCCGCAGCGCTGCTCGAGAAACGGTCACCTAAGTTCGCACGACTGGGAGCGACAGAATGAACAGCATGAAAACCATCAAGTTGGACGTCGCAGACGGGATCGGCTGGCTGGTCATCAATCGTCCGGAACGTATGAACAGCATGACGAACCAGATGCTGGTCGAAACGCACGACTGTCTCGCCGCCGTCGCGCAACGCACCGACGTCCGCGTGCTGGTGTTGACGGGTGAAGGTCGCGGCTTCTGCCCGGGCGCCGACCTCAAACACTACGTTGCGGGCGAAAGCGACATCGCGAGTTCGCCGCAACACTTCTGCGTGCCGGTGCTGCTGCACGAAATGCCACAAGTGACGATCGCCGCGATCAACGGCATGTGCGCCGGCGCGGGCCTCGGCTGGGCGAACGCATGCGATTTCCGCTTCGCCGCGGACGTCGCGATATTCAGCACGGCGTTTCTCAACGTTGCGTCTGCCGGCGACATGGGCGGGCCATGGACGCTACCGCGCATCGTCGGCGCCGCGAAAGCGCGCGAACTGTATTTCCTGCCGGAGAAGTTCAGCGCGGCGGAAGCGCTGCAGTGGGGGCTCGTCAGCCGCGTCTTTCCGGTCGATCAGTTGCGCAGCGAAGTCGGCAAGATCGCCGCGCGTCTGGCCGCCGCCCCGCCGCATGCGCTACGCGAGATGAAGCGTAATTTCGTCGACGCGGAACGGCTCGATTTCCGCACGTACATAGCGCTCGAAACGGAGCGGCATACGAAGGTAATGGCGCACGCGGATGCGAAAGAAGCGTTCAAGGCGTTTGTGGAGAAGCGCGCGCCTCGGTTTGGTGGTTAGTTGATCTGCGGCGCCAGCACGTGTACGTACTGCTGCTGCCTGAATCGAAAGCCGAGTTGTTCGTATATACGCGTCGCCGTCTTCTCGGACGGACTGCCGATGGCGACATACAGGAAGGCTTTTTCGCCGCGAGCGATGATCGCATTCGTCACTTTTGCGACCAGCCCAAGCGCATAGCCGCGACCGCGCCCATCGGGATGTGTACAAACGCCGCTGACCTCGACCCAGCCTTGCGGTTTCA
>JANLUG010000588.1:0-1115 GCA_031363335.1 Gammaproteobacteria bacterium | reverse complement strand
CGCTCGTCAAACCGACAGGCGTTTCCGACCCTTCGCTCTACGAGCATTGATGACCTTTTGGCCGTTGCGCGTCGACATGCGTGCGCGAAAGCCGTGCGTCCGCTTGCGCTTGAGCACGCTGGGTTGGAATGTGCGCTTCATGATGCGAGACCGCGGGAACCAAAAGGGAGCGAGATTCTAAGGAGCGCGATAAGGAGTGTCAATTTAAGTAAGGCTTTGTTGATTTGAGGCGATTAAGAGTTGTTGTTGCTTGTTGGTGTCGACCCGAACTGTGCACAACCGCCGTTGCGCTCGATGGTGCGGGGCCAATCCGCGTGACTCATCCTGTGGATATGCGCGAAGGAATCGTGGCATTGGCGCAGTTTTTTCTCCGGAACTGATCGACATCAAAGTTATCCACAAGCTATGCAACGATTCATGCACACGTTTCACACAGAGGCCTTCATCGCATCGACATGAGGCTGGAGATTTCTACGGACGGTAAGCGGTTGATTGTTAATGCAGTTGGTTCGGAGAAGGCTGCTCGTCTCGAAACTCTTCATAGCTAGGGTGTTGTACGAGCCAGTAGAATGTGTCGAAAAAGCGAAGCCTAAAAAGAATTACTACTAGGGGGCTCATTCGGTGGCAAATTCGGTTTGGCAGCAATGCCTATCGCGACTCGAAGAAGAAATACCTTCCGATCAATTCAATACCTGGATAAGACCGTTGCAGGCTCGGCAGCATGAAGAGCAAGTCGTTCTCTTCGCTCCGAACAGGTATGTGCGGGACCAGGTCGAGTCTCTTTTCTGGGGGCGTATCAACGAACTGATGAATCAATTGGGCGATCCGACGAGCCCGCTGGACGTCATGCTCGATATCGGCAGCGTTGCGATTGACCCATCGCCGATGCGGGCAGAGGCGCAGAAGCGCGGTGCGGTTGATCTGAACCGAGCGTTTACCTTCGAGACGTTCGTCGAGGGAAAGTCTAACGAGATTGCTAAGGCGGCGGCGCAGCAGGTTGCCGAGAATGCAGGGCGTTCCTACAACCCACTGCTGTTGTACGGCGGTGTTGGCCTTGGGAAAACACACCTCATGCATGCCGTGGGGAACCAGATTCTCAGGAAGGATCCCGACGC
>JANLUG010000583.1:0-5193 GCA_031363335.1 Gammaproteobacteria bacterium | reverse complement strand
GAGCAGCAGGAGTTGAGATTCCGGAGTCCGCCATCTGGCGGACTCCGAGCGGTATCCACCATGTCGACGTCACGTTGCCGGGCGGAATGATCCTGCACTTCGATAGTCCGGCGTTGGCGAAGGTATACAACCGCGGCTGGCGTGAGTGGAGCGGTGCCGGCAGCCGTATAGTCCTGACGTTCAGTGTCGAGTCGCGTGAGGATGTCGATCGCATTCACGCGAAACTGGTCGCGCTCGGCCACAAGACGTCGCAGCCACCGTTCGATCCGTTCTGGGGTGCGCGCTACGCGATCATCGAAGACCCAGAGGGAAACCATATCGGCTTCATGAGTCCTTCCGACCCCGCGCGTCGCAGCGCGCCGCCCGATCTCTGATGGCTGCAATTCGATAAAGTCATGCCGGCGTTGTTCGATGCGAATCGGCATGAGGCACTAACGGATGCACGCTGGCGCGAGTCCGAGGCGCGTGCTGCCATCGGGCGCATCGTAGCCGACACACACGCTGCATTCTCCGAGGAAGGTCTCTGGCCGATCCATCCGATTGACCGCTCGCCGGAACGCGCCGACACGCTGAAGCCCATCTACTACGGCGCCGCCGGTGTGATCTGGACGCTGCGGTATCTGCATCGAGCCGGTATGGCCGATGTGGGTCGCGACTACCTTCCCACGGTCGCGACGCTGCTCGAACGGCATCGAGCGGATGCGCAGCGCCTGACCGGTGCCCCGAGTCTCGCGTACCCGACCGGCGACGCGGGCATCCTGCTGCTGCAGTGGACCCTGGCGCCGTCGCAAGCAGTGGCGGACGAATTGCACGCCGTCATCGAGGCGAACATCCGACATCCGTCGATCGGCTTCGGCTGGGGTGCGCCAGGTTCGATGCTTGCGGCACTCTTCATGTTCGAACGGACGAATGACGCGCGATGGAAGGCGCTGTATCTGAACCTGTTCGAGGAGCTGTGGCGATGCTGGGAGTACGACGCCGCCTTCGGATGCCACCTGTGGATGCAGGACCTTTACGGCATTCGCGAGCAGCGCATCGGCGGTCTGCACGGGATGGCGGCTACGCTCTCGTGCATGCTGCGCGGCCGGGATCTGTTGTCTGCGGATCGCGATGACGAACTCATCAGGCGCGCCAGCGTGGCGTTGTCGGCAACATCGGTTCGTGAGGGCATCTACGCGAACTGGCCGCTGGCCGCGGACGCAGCGAACCGCCCCGGCATTTTATGGTTGCAGCACTGCAGCGGCGCGCCTGGCATGGTGAACTGTCTCGCGTCGCTGCCGCGCGATGTGCAGACCGACGCGTTGCTGGTTGCCGCGGGCGAACTGATCCGCCACGCGGGACCAACGACGAAGCTGCCGAGCTTGTGTCATGGGGTATCCGGCAGCGGCTATGCGCTACTGAAGCTGCACGCGCGAACGGGCGACGAAATCTGGCTCGATCACGCACGACGCTTTGCAATGCATGGGATCGAACAGGCCGAGCGCGGTGTGCAACAACACGGTCAGCGCAAGTTTTCGTTGTGGACTGGCGACCTCGGTCTGGCCGCGTTCCTTTGCGACTGCATCCGCGTCAACGATCGGTTTCCGACGTTGGATGTGTTTTGAGAGGTAACGTGTACGACCTCTATACGAACTCATCCGATAATCGCAGCCGGTACGTTCTGGGATGCAGCGGTACGCAACCGATTCTGGTGATCGGGCTGAACCCGAGCACCGCAACACAATCGAAGCCCGATACGACCCTCTCGAAAGTCGAAGTGGTTGCAACCCGCGCGGGTCACGACGGATTCATCATGTTGAATCTGTATCCGGTCCGCGCGACGGACCATACGTCGCTGCCGCAACGCGTGGACAGGAAACAGATGAGGCTCAACATCGACACGATCGAGTCCATCGTCGCCGCGCAGCGCAACCCCGTGATCTGGGCCGCGTGGGGCGAGTCGATCCGGGCTCGCCCCTTCTTTATTTCGGCAGCGATGGAGTTGGTGATGCGGTTGCGCCGCTACGCGCCGAGATGGCAGTGTTACGGGCCGCTCACCGCCGGCGGCCATCCCCGGCATCCGTCGCGGCTCCGTTATGCGTGGCGTTTTGGGACGTTTGGAGCAGACGCATACGCCGAGCGCATCGGATACGAATAACGACGAGAGTTTTGTCGGAGTCTTCCAAATGAATGCGATGCGTTGCGTCGTGCTGGACGCCATGGGCGTCCTCTTCAGCGCCGCCGATGACGTCGCCGAGTTGTTGATTCCGTTCATTCGGGAGAATGGCGGAGCCGAGGATGACGCGCTGATTCAATCGACGTATGTCGAGGCGAGCCTTGGGGCGATGACCGCAGACGAGTTCTGGCGTGCGGTGGGCCTGCGACAGACACTGGAGGACGACTATCTGGCGCGACATTCGCTGATGAGCGGCGCGATCGAGTTTCTGCGAAGTGCGCGCGAACGAGGCGTGCCCGTCTGGTGCCTTTCCAACGATGTCGAGCGATGGTCGAGGAAGCTGCGCGCGTCGTTTCGAATCGACGCACTGTTGTCCGGCGCCGTCATCAGCAGCGACGCGCGCGCGAGAAAACCGAGCGCGGCGATCTATCAGTGTCTCCTCGAAAGGAGCGGCTATGGGCCCACCGATATTCTCTTCGTCGACGATCGAGCCAAGAATGTCGAGGCGGCGCGTGAGATGGGATTCTCGGCGCTGCACTTTGAACGCGACACTGGATTTTCGACTCTGACCCAAATCGATCCATGAAACCGACAGTCACGCTACAACCGTTCGAGCGCGCGCACCTCGCGCTGCTCGACAAATGGATCCGACTGCCGCACTTCGCACCGTGGTATCCGGAACCCGATGCAAACATGGTCTGGGGCGCTCAGCCACCGGCGAGCGGATATCAACGTATCATCGCGGACGGGGCATCCGCGGTCGGCTACATACGTTGGCAGTACGTCGATCGCGAAACGCTCGATGCGCTCGGCCTGCACGAGATTCCTGCGAACTCCGTCGACGCCGACATTCTCATCGGCGAGGTCGCCGACATCGGTAGGGGCCTTGGTCCATTGGCGCTCTCAGCCCTTGCCGACGAACTGCGCAAGGATCCGCGGGTGCCGCTGATCGGATTGACCACGTCGGTGAACAACATCCACGCGCATCGGGGTTTCGAGAAAGCCGGCTTTCGCATTGCGCGTCAGTACGATCCGAACGGACTTGGCTTGTGTCATCTCATGATCCTGAACCTGAAATGAAGGCTGGGCATTTCGCGCGATGCTACGATGCGCGCGTCACGCAGACGCATCGCGCGCGTGAACACATTCGTTAGTTGGAACAACATGGCTCGGACCAAAGCAGTACGCGATCACGCAGCGCGCCGTAGGCGAGTCACTGCGATCGCAGGCTTGTTCTACATCCTGTTGATCATCGGTAACGGCGCTGTCGCATCGTGGTACGCCGCGATTCATGAGATGCCGTGGGTGGCGGCTGGTGTGGGGCTGCTGGCGTTGGTCGCGCTCGTGCTGACGGTGCGGATCATCAGAAGTCAGGTCGCTCCGGAAGCCGACAGTGAGGAGTCGCGGTGACTGCGCTCTTCAAGAAGGTCGACTGCCACAGCCTGCCGGTGACGGATCTCGATGCGGCGATTGCGTTCTATGGCGGCGCGCTCGGTCACGAACTGATCTGGCGCGACGCATCTGCCGCCGGGTTGCGGTTGCCGCATTCGGAAGCCGAACTCGTGCTGCACACCGATCCGCGTCCGGTTGAAACGGACCTGCTCGTCGATTCCGTGCCGGACGCGATCGAACGGTTCGTCGCCGCCGGCGGCATGCTCGTTGTCGGACCCTTCGAGATCCGCATCGGCCTTTGCGCCGTGCTGCAGGACCCGTGGCACAATCCGCTGGTGATCCTCGATCAATCGAAAGGGCTGTTGCGAACCGATGCGGCCGGCAACGTAACCGGTCTCGATTCGCGATGAGCGACACTGCAGCGAGGTTGAAATGAGCGCATCGGCGCCGCCGGGTTGGCACACCATCACGCCGCGCATCGTGGTGACCGAGGTCGAAGAGCTCGTCGAGTTCCTGCGTTTCACGTTCGGTGCGGAAGGTGAGTTTCGTGCCGCGATGCCGTCTGAGATCAAGATCGGCGACTCGTTGATCATGGTCAGCGGCGCCGGCGTTCGTGACACGGGGACCGCGTTCCTCTACGTGTACGTCGACGACGCCGATGCAACCTATCAGCGCGCGCTCGAGTGCGGTGCCACGTCGTTGGAGGAACCGCGCGATCTGCCCTACGGCGACCGGCGCGGTATGGTGCGCGATCCTTGGAACAACGTCTGGCAGATTGCGACGCGCATGGAGACGCTGTCGGTCGAGGAGATTCGCGAGCGCACGCCGCGATGATCATCACCGCGGAAGTGGTCTGGGCGCGCGGCGATCAGAAATTCGTCGACAACCGATATAGCCGCAAACACAGGCTGCGTTTCGACGGCGGCGCCGAGGTGGCGGGATCTTCGTCGCCGCATATCGTGCCGCTGCCATATTCGGATGCAACCGCGGTTGATCCGGAGGAAGCCTTCATCGCGTCGATCTCGAGCTGTCATATGCTGTTCTTCCTATCGATCGCGGCAGGCCGCAAGTTTCGCGTCGATCGATACCGAGACAATGCGGTCGGCGAGATGGCGAAGAACGCCGCCGGAAAACTCATCGTGGCAACGGTGACGCTGAAGCCCGAGGCGCAGTTTTCCGGGGATAAGTTGCCCACACGCACGGAGATCGACGCGATGCATCACGAAGCGCACGAGGAGTGTTTCATCGCGAACTCGGTGAAATCCGACGTACGTTGCGAACCGATCTACGGTGCGCGCTAAACCCAAGTTCGAACCGACGCTGCCGGGCCTCTGGGTTTTGTTGCTCGGCGCCGCGGCGTTCGTGCTGATCTCCGGCAGCGGTTTGCCGCCGGTGGTGGCGTCGCACTTCGGCATCGGCGGCGCGGTCGACGGCTTCATGGCGCGCAACGGCTACCTCGGCTTCATATTGGTCGGTGTCGTCATCATTCCGCTGCTGATCGTCCTGCCGCAGCGGATCGTGCGAACGATTTCACCGCGATTGATCAGTTTGCCGAACCGCGAGTACTGGCTGGCGCCGGAGCGGATCGAATCGACGCTCGACTATCTGCGTAGTCACTCGGTGTGGTTTGCAAGCTTGTTCGTTCT
>JANLUG010000569.1:0-1747 GCA_031363335.1 Gammaproteobacteria bacterium | reverse complement strand
GATGGCTTGAGCGTGTCCGCCGCACCGACCCGCCGCCGATCGACCCCGCTCTCGAAGTCCAGTTGCCGAAAAGCTACGACGATATCAATGCATCTGATCAGGACGGGGTGCGGCAGAGATGAGCACCTTCATTTGCTCGAGCGCATCCTGCCGTTCGTCGAGCGTTTGAATGTGCCAGCGGATCAGCGTGTTGCGGTCGGGATGGGTGGAGAGGCGAATCGTTTCGAGCGACTCTTTCAATCGCTCGATCTCGCGCTCGAGCAGCACGATGACGTCATCCAGCGAATTGTTGATCAGTTCGTCTTCCACAGTCGCCATCGTCGCGTCGGACCCCGATCTCGAACGTCTTTGTAGCCTAGCAGCCGTCTGAAGAACAGCGCCCGTCAAAGACGAATTTTGTTTACGGCGTCCCACCGTCGACACGAACCAGCGTGCCGGTCGTGAAACTCGCGGACGGACTCGCCAGGAACAACGCGGCGCCAACGATTTCGTTCGGTTCGCCGCCGCGCTTCATCGCCAGCCTCGGTGCCTGGAGTTTGCGGAACGCATCCATGTCCCAGGCTTTCGAGATGTCGGTCAGGAACGGTCCGGCGACGATGCAATTGACGCGCACCTTCGGCCCATACGCGAACGCGAACGATCGCGTGATCGAGTTCAGCCCGGCTTTCGCAGCGCCATACGGTTCCGAAGTCGGGGACGGATTCAACGACGCGGTGCTGGAGATATTGATGATCGAGCCGCCGTCGCCTTTTGCCATGCGGCTGCCGACGATCGCCGAGAGGCGGAACGGACCTTTGAAATTCAGTCCGACGACTTTGTCGAACAGTTCCTCCGACATCTCCTCGAGCGACGGATACAACGGCGACATGCCGGCGTTATTGATCAGCACATCGACACGCCCGAAGCGTTCATACGCCGCGTCTGCGAGCGTTCCGACGTCGTCCCAACGTCCGGCGTGACACGCAAAGGGCAGTGCCTTGCGTCCCAGCTTCTCGACTTCACGCGCGACTTCTTCGCACGCGGGCAGTTTGCGGCTGGCGATCACCACGTCCGCGCCGCGCTGCGCGAATGCGAGCACCATCTCGCGGCCCAAGCCGCGGCTGCCGCCGGTGACCAGTACGACCTTGCCGGTGAAATCGAACAACGGATCCATCGAACCCCCTTCTTACTACTTGGTTGAACCGGTCGCTTGTTCCTTCGCCCACCGATAGTCGGCTTTGCCGCTCGGGCTGCGCACGATCGCGTCGCGGAATACATACGCCTTCGGCAACTTGTAGCGCGCGATGTGCTTCGCGCACTCCTCGCTCAACTCCGCATCGGTCACGCGCGAGCCGCTGCGTAGTTGCACGACCGCAACCACCTCCTGTCCCCAACGCTCGCTGGGCCGACCGGCGACTACCGCGTCGTATACGGCCGGATGGTGTTTCAGTGCGTGTTCCACTTCTTCGGCAAAGATCTTTTCGCCGCCGGAATTGATCGTCACCGAATCGCGACCATGCAGCTCGATGCTGCCGTCGGCGAGGTGGCGCGCGCGGTCGCCCGGCACCGCGAAACGTGTACCGCCGATCATTACGAACGTGCGCTCAGTTTTCGCGGCGTCATCGAGGTAGCCGAGCGGTACAAAACCGCGCTTCGCCCACCAACCCATGCCGTCGTGGCCGGGCGCCAGAACTTCCGTCATCGCTTCGTCCACAACGACATTGTCGGGGCCAGGCACGAATTTGCCGGTGCTCGCGCCGGTTTGTTT
>JANLUG010000542.1:0-7174 GCA_031363335.1 Gammaproteobacteria bacterium | reverse complement strand
CGATACCACCAGGCAGGAGCGCTCAAACTAACCAACAACACGTCAACCATCGACTTGCCGCGACACCCGCTTCTCATCCTGATTGTCGCTGCCTTCTCATCCAGATTGACGCGCTACACACCGGATTTGCACCAAAAATTCGCCCCTCTACGCGACTGTTAGATTGCCGCACAATGGTGGAGAGGGCGTGCGCGGGCTCCAACGAATTCGAGCGTTCCTTGGTGGGGTTTAGTGCTGACGTAGGCTAGCCGGGGCACTAACGTTCGTCCAGGTAGCTAATTTCGAGTCAGCGTCCGACGAACGTGATTACGCCATTGATGATCAGTTGGCGTGCGTCGTCAGACGCTCATAGGGCGTGCGCGATCTCAATCATCAACTGAAGCAACTGTGTCAGCGCAACCGCGATGGGAGCTTTGCCACGCAGCACGATCGTGAGCGGGTGTTGACGCTTATCGCAGATCAGCTGCATGCGCTCGGCTTCCGCGGAATGGGCGCAGGGTCGCTCAAACCCAAGCATGTCGATGCGCTTGTCGATCATTGGCGGCGTGCCGAGCTGTCCGTTGGAACCGTCAAGAATCGGCTTGCGGCGCTGCGTTGGTGGGCCGAGAAGGTGGATCGGCAGAACGTCGTCGCTCGGTCGAATGCGCGTTACGGTGTGCCTGATCGAGTGCTCAGCAACGGAATCTCGAAGGCGAAGGGCGTGGATCCTGCTGACCTGGCTCGGATCAACGATCTCCACGTTCGTATGAGTCTCGAACTTCAACAAGCGTTCGGGCTGCGTCGCGAGGAGGCGATCAAGTTCAGCCCCAGCTTCGCCGACGGCGGCGATCACGTGACGTTGAAGGACAGCTGGACCAAGGGCGGTAAGGCACGGGTGATTCCGATTCGTACCGATGCGCAACGCGCGGTACTCGACCGCGCCCATCGACTCGCCGGTCGCGGCTCATTGATCCCACCGCAACGCAACTACCGACAACAGCTACGTATCTACGAACGTCAAACGAATGCGGCGGGTCTGTCGAAGCTGCATGGCCTGCGGCATGCCTACGCCCAAGCACGATTCGAGGAATTGTCCGGCTTCAAGGCGCCCGCGGCCGGCGGCCCTGCGCATGTGGAACTGACAATTACCCAGCGTGCTGCGGACCGAGAGGCTCGCATGATGATCAGCCGCGAGCTTGGTCATGAGCGCGAGCAGATCACCACGGTCTATCTGGGGCGTTGATGCTGGCTAAATCCGAGCCGGATGGGTCAGCCGCGACGGACGATTTATCTTTGCGTCCGGAGACCCTCGCACTCGATGCGTTGATGGAAGCGACGGTCACCCGCGTCTATGGCGAACCGGTCGCTAACGACGCCATGCTGTTTGTCACCAATCGGCATGAGGTCATCCCCGACAGCGTGATTCAGGATCCGACCCTCGAGCCGGTCGACAAGCTCGTCTGGATGGTGGTCAAACGACACGCGAGAGGGGCGGGCAGCTCAAACTTCCCGAGTTATGCGGAGATCTTTCGGAAGGCCAACATCGCCTCGAAGACGACCGTCGTACGCTATATGGCGATACTGCGGATCGCCCGCCGGCTGACCCTGTGCGCGCGGCTACGCGAGCCGTGTGGCCGGTTCCGACGCAACATCTATGCGTTGCACGATGATCCCTTACCGCCGGCCGACACGTTGCATCTCGATCCGCGGTACCTGCAATTCGTCGATGCTTCGCTGACACACCCACACGCCCGTGTGCGCGCTGTTGCGCAGGACACGCGCGCGGCGGTCAACCTTTACGACGCAGGGAAAACCGAAGTCGGTGACCGCCTCGGCCAAAACGTGAAAACGCAGAAATTTGCGACGTTACAAAATCTGCAACACGTTAGTAGTAGTTCTTTATGTATACGAGAGAAGCTAACGGGCGTACCTGCGGAGCTGCGCCAACGTATCTTGGATGAGACCGAAGGACGCATTCGAGCCGAGCGCCGCGGCATGACGGTGGTGTACGACGATCTGCGCTTCCTGGCATCGCTGTGTCGCGCGGCATTGAAGGGCGAGTTTCAGGCCAATCTGGCGCTCAATGTCGAGGCGGAGCGTGAAGCGCGAGCGACAGAGCGCAGACGCCCGGTGCTGCCCTCGGTGGACACGCCGCCTGATCGCGCAGCCGCCAACGCGACCGCTCGATCGTCACTCGCCGAGCTGCGCGCGGTGCTCGGCATGCCAAATCTTCAGAGTGGGCTCAGTGAGCCCACTCGCGAGCCGTAACAGAATCTGTAACGACCGAGTTAAGGCGCGCGTCTTTTTTGGGCTCAATAGAGCGCGAGGAACGGTTAGCCACCGTTTCCACCAAGGTAGGGGATCGAGCACGGAACAAAATCTGCAACGGTCGATGCGTGGGCTCACTGAGCCCACGGGCTCCGGAGACCCGCTGCCGGGGGATCAATTCAATGCGCCTACAGAGTTTGGCACCGTGTCTTGCACCTGGCCCGGTGACTTGCCGAGGCGGGAGCACGGATGGTAGTGCTGGGGACATCTGAAGGGGACAACGGTAGCGGGCGGGGATGACCGTTCTGAACCGGGATCAATTCGGCGGTTTCAGGCCCTGCCAGAGGGCCTGGATAATTTCTTCGAGGATTTTGGCGTCGAAGTGACCGCTGTGGACGCCGAGGCGCTCGAAGAATGCGAGACCGTTGAGGGTTGCGACGAAGGCGAGGCCAACTGCACGGATGTTCGCCGGGTTGACAGTGCCTCGAGCGGCTTGCGCCGACAGATAGCCCATCAACCCCTCGCGGACTCGGGTCAAGGGCGAGTCCGGATGGCGGCGGGCATAGTCTTCGTAATCGAAGCCGGGATGAGTGGCAAGCGCCAAGACAATGGGCTGAATCTCGCGGAAATAGTCCGCCATGGCCCGCGCGATGGCGAGAAGTTGCTGGGGAACTTCGGTATCGAGATCGGTGAACAGAAAATCGAACGCGGGGCTCGATGGCGCCATGGCCTCGAAGAAGAGTTCCGATTTTGTGGGGAACCGCTGGTAGATCACGGCTTCCGAGATGCCGGCGTGGCGCGCGACTTGTCGCGTTGACGCGGCGATGCCGTGTTCGGCGAATATCTCGCGCGCGGCGGCGAGCAAGTCTGTGGTTTCGATCGTTTTAGGGCGTGACATGACGATGGTGAAATCCCGCGGAATGCATGCGAACTAGAGTGGCTGGCCGGAGTTGGGGTTGGATTTGCGGTTTGAGATCAGCCAGCGCAGTGCGGCGGCGATCGCGACGAGCATGATTCCGGCGTGCATGCCGATTGGGATCGCGGCGGCGACCCACCATCCGGATACGCTGTACCCGAGGTACTGAAGTATGAGAGCTGCCGCGATGCAGACCGCGCCAGACATTGCCGATGTGATCGCGAGTTCGCGCAGATTGAACGCGCGCGCGGCCGAGCGCTTCGGCCCCGCAGACCCGGCGGCGATTTCGCTGGGTGCCAGGGCACGCCCTTTTCGCGCGTGAAACCAGGCGACGCCGCGCGAGGTGCCTTCGGAACTGACCGTGAAGCCTGTCTGCCGGAGCGTGTCGCGCCAGAAACCGCGCGGCGCCATGTGAAGGTGCACCAGCGCTCCGTAGGCGATCGCAGTGTAAATATTTGGCACGATCACGAGGAGAAGGAACTCGCCATTGGGTTTCAAGAACCGGTTCACGTCGGCCAGGACGTTGAGGATATCGCCGTGTTCGAGATGATCGATTGCGGCCGAGCTTACCGCGCCATCGAAGGTTTCGGGCGCGAAGGGCATCTGCCGCATGTCCGCGGTTTCCAGGCGGGCGCGTTTGGCGATCCCGGCGCGCTCGAAATTGGCGAGCGTGTTCGCCGGGCCATGCGCCGCGATGTAGTCCGCGCTGAAGTTGTCGAGCCCGACGATGGTGGCACCCGGACGCGCATGCCCAACCATGATGGACGCACGGCCGGCGCCGACGCCGATGTCGAGCACGTCCGGCGATACGGCGTTGGCGAGAAACGATTGAGTCGGCAGCGCAAGCGGGTCGTTCATACGGACGATACAGCGGGACACGATGAAGCCGGCAAATGCCCAGATCGCGGTCAGACTGAGGAGGGCAATGAGCCATGCCGGTGCCGAAAAGGCGTGCGCGAGCGCGGCTGCGATCGCAAATAGTCCGGTTGGGATGAGGTGACCGTAGGTCCAAATCCAGTGATAACCGAACGAGAAGGGATGCTGTTTAGACATAGCTGATGGCATCTTTAATAAGCGAGCACATGCTTATTAACTAAAAATGTCGAACGCTTGTCAATGCCGCGTTCGGACGGGATCAGGTTAGACGTTGCGGCACCGCCTGTCGGTGTTTCAAGCTTCCGCGCCGCTAACTAGGCGTTCGATCAGGCGCGATGGCGTGCGCGCCTCGACGCTGTGCCCGACTCACATCAGCGCCCGCGGCGATCAGACGTGGAACGATCGCGTTGTCCACATATCGACGCGCAGCGAGATCGCAAGAACGGGCAGACGGAGAATCGATGGCGGCGGAGCGCACGTCATTTGCGCGCAGCTACGACAGCCAAACTACGCTCGTGGTTGTGGTCGGGGCACGCACCGAAGGCGAAGTAACGACTAAAAGCAGGGGTCGTGACGGGCGTAGCCCGCCGCGATCCCTGCCATGACCCGAAGGTGCCGTCGTCACTACGAGGCGTAGCCGTGTAGTGACGACGGCCACACGCCAACAACTACGCGGTGCCGCGGTCGGATTTCGAAGTGACGCTAGAGTTGCCGCTATCCAAACTGCCTGCACTGATGATTTATACGCGGCCACTGCGTTTAAAGTGGCAGGCCGATCCAGCCTGGCGCAAGCCAACCGGACAGCGAAGCAGACGCTCAATCACTGCAACAGCGACATCGAGAACCGTGCAATGTCGCAATGACCGCCAAGGTCATCGGTTCATCGTCGAGACTCAGGATCTTCGATCCGTTCGTTCAATTTGGGCATTCGCCCATCCTTCCCACCGAGATCGAGGGATCGCCACGGCGATCGCGAGATCATTCATCAACCCAAGCGGCTCCGCCGCATCTATCCAAAGGAGGTGACTCTAGAAAACCACGTTCGAGATAAGACCTGACTGTGTAGGTCCGTTGGTACTGGCGCAGATGTTCTCTTCTACCGAAGAGGCACTGCGCTGCCGAAGATCGGCACTGTCAGGTCAGGGAGTGGTGTCCCACGATCATCACCGCGAAAACGGAACTCGTTCAGCTACAGCTGACGCGTCGATCAGAAACACTTAGTACGCCAGGCGAAGCTGGCGTTGAATCGCGGGTGGAAGTCCCGCACGGGGAAAGGCCTAACCAACCGCCCCGGCCGCGAGCTATGCGCTGTTGTCGGTAACGGCAACAGTGAAGTGTTAGTAGCGGAGACCGCAGGCTAAGTATTGAGCCACGAAATTCATTTCCGGGTGCTGACGCTGTTAAGTGAAGCGGAAGGCAACAAGGGGCCGACCGAATCGGTGAGGTTGTGCCACTACCCGGCGGGGTCGGGAGACCTTATGCATGCGGAGACGTTCAATGTCGGAACCTGGGAGGTCCTGGAACTGGCTCTCTCACGAGCTGAGCTAACGAGAGAATAACGTGGGACGTTCGAAGAACATCACACGGGATCGTCCAGCCAGGAAGTCGGACGAGATCGTAGTACCGCGGAAGCAGGCGAACAAAACATCCAGTGTGGCGGAGCCTGTGGAGGGAAGGGTCTCGACCAAGAGGAACGCGAGTGAGTACGCCCGTGACCAGACACAGCGCTGGGAAGACACGATGTCACGGCTTGCTCGTGTGCGTGAAGCGGCCATCAGGCACAGGAAACAATCGTTCACCGCATTGCTGCATCATCTGACCCCGCTGCTGTTGGAGCAGAGCTTTTATGAGCTGAAGCGCACGGCAGCGGAAGGCGTTGATGGTGTGAGCTGGCGCGACTATGAGGAGGATCTCGACAATCGACTGGTCGATTTGCATCAACGGATACACGACGGACGTTACCGACCCCGACCGGCCCGACGGGTGTACATCCCGAAGGCGGACGGATCGCAACGGCCGCTCAGTATCCTGAGCATCGAAGACAAGATCGCCCAACAAGCGGTCGTCACGCTGCTCAATGCGATCTACGAGACCGATTTTATGGGGTTCTCCTACGGCTTCCGGCCGCAGCGTAGCGCGCATGATGCGCTCGATGCATTGGCATGGAGTGTCATGCGCAAGTCGGTGAACTGGGTGTTGGATGTGGACATTCGGCAGTTCTTCGATACGGTGGAACACGCATGGCTCATCCGCATGATCCAACACCGCGTGCAGGACCCGCGTCTGGTGCGGTTGATCGTGAAGTGGATCAAGGTCGGTGTTGTCGATGAGACGGGAACACGGTGTCCGGCTCGGCGGGGCGTCCCGCAGGGCGCGGTGATCTCGCCGTTGTTGGCAAACATCTACCTCCACTACGTGTTTGATCTCTGGAGTCACCAGTGGCGAAGCAAGAACGCCAACGGCACCGTGGTCATCGTGCGCTATGCCGACGATGTGGTGCTCGGCTTTCAATACGAGGCGGAAGCCAAAACCTATCTGGGTCTGCTGAAGCAAAGGCTGCAAGCCTTTGGCTTAGCGGTACACCCGGAGAAAACTCGGCTGATCCGTTTTGGTCGCTTTGCTCGGCAGGCAGGGCGTGCAGCAGGAAGGCCGGATACGTTCGACTTCCTGGGTTTTACGCACTACTGCACAACAAGCAAAGTGGGCCGCTTCAAACTGGGGCGCAAGACATCAGGCAAGCGATTGATCAAGCAGATACGGGAAGTCACTCGCCAACTGCGGCAACGCATGCATGCTCCAGTCAACGAGACTCTGGCGTGGCTTAATCGAGTTGTTAGAGGGTACGTCAATTACTTTGGCGTGCCGGGTAACAGCAATGCGATTGGGCGCTTTCGGCTGGAGATCGTTCGACGGTGGTGGAAATTGTTGCGGCGACGCAGTCAACGATCCCGACTGAACTGGGCCAAGTTCGGCGCCTGGATCAGCCGGAATCTGGTGAAGACACGTATTGTCCATCCATATCCTGAACAGCGCTTTCGCGCCAAATACTCGAGGTAGGAGCCGTATGCGTTAGCAGCGCACGTACGGATCTGTGCGGGGGGTGCCGGGTGACCGGCATTCCTACCGCGACCCAAA
>JANLUG010000509.1:0-5983 GCA_031363335.1 Gammaproteobacteria bacterium | reverse complement strand
CAATCGGCGTATACGTCCGAACACCGAGCCGATGAGGCTATCGGGCGCGATCTCGCGTTCAGGTACCGCGTGGCGGCGACGCATCGAAGGATCCGCCGCGAGTTCGCGGTGTTTAGTCACCGCCGATTCGATCGACAGGCGACACTGGCCGCTGTGCAGCGGCTTCAGCACGAATCTGAAGATCTGCCCGAAATTGATCAGGTCGATCAATAGCTGCGCATCGGAACGGCTGCTGGCAACGATCGTGACGAGCTCCGGGACATGACGCTTCAACGTGGTCGTCAGCGAGCTGATCTGCGCCTCGCTCACGGCCGTATCGGTCACCATCACACCGATCGGGTGCGCTTCGAGTGCAGCCACCGCCGCTTCGAGCGTTTGTGCATGATGCAGACGGTGACTGCCGTCGAGCGCCGCATCGAGCGCCTTCACCATCTCCGCGTCGCGCGTCAGCACCAGCAGATCGACGTCGCGGATATCCGACGCGCTGCCTTTCCTGCTGCGCATGTCCGCATGCGTGCCGGTCTTTTGTGGGGGTCTGCGCAGAATCGGCGTCAGCGGCGCCGAACGAGTTCCCGGAGGGGGGCTGAATCGCGGCGCCATCTGCGGGCGTCGCACCGGCATCGCGGGATGCGCGGCGGCAACAGCGCCTGCTTGCGATCGAGCAATTTCGCTACGCGGTGCGACGATCGGGCGCGCAACGGGCGCCTTCATTGCTGCTTCAGGCGCGCGGTGCGCCGGCTCTACCCTCTCGAGTGACGGCTCGCCGTTGACCGCGATATCGGCCGCGAGTCCGATTGCTGCCTTCAGCTCTTCGCTCGGGCAAGGCTTCGTCAGATACCGGAACACTTCGCCTTCGTTGATCGACGCCTCGATCGCTTTCAGATCCGCATAACCCGTCAGCAGAATCCGCATCGCATTCGGCGCGAGCCGCTTGACGGCTTTCAGCACCTCCACGCCCGTCATACCCGGCATGCGTTGGTCCGAAACGATGACGTCTACAGAATGATCTCGCAGCAGATCAATGGCTTCCTGGCCGCTGTTGGCGAGCAGCACTTCGTAGTCGCGCCGGAACATCGCGCGCATCGACGTCAGCACACGGCGTTCGTCGTCGACGAACAACACAGTGCCGCGCTTCAGAGCTGCCTCCATCTCAGGCCGCCTCCGCGTCGTCGATGTTGATGTCTTCATCAACTGCCGCCGGTGTGTTCACACCCCGATCGATCGGCAAGCTGATCGTGATCGACGTGCCGACGCCGACCTTCGAATCGACGGTGATCTTGCCGCCGTGCTCATCGACGATGCGGCGGACGATCGACAAGCCAAGCCCGGTGCCTTGCCCCACCGGCTTCGTCGTGAAGAACGGGTCCATGATCTTGCTGAGGTTTTCGCTCGGGATGCCGCAGCCGGTGTCGCATACCTCGATATCGACCCACCCGTCGCGCGCCTTTGTGGTGATCGTCAGCGTGCCTTTGCCGTCCATCGCCTGCACGGCGTTTGTCACCAGGTTGATGAATATCTGGTTGATGCGCGACGGTGCACACAAGATCGGCGGCACGTCGCCGAAACGCTGGTCTACGGTGATGCCGTACTTCAACAGATTGCGCGTGATCAGCAGCGTCTTCTCGATTCCCTCACGAACGTCGAAGCGGTCTTCCGCCGCGCGATCGAGGCGGCTGAAGTCTTTCAGGCTCTGCACCAGTTCACTGATCTGATTCAGACCCTCGGTACTGTCTTGCGCGAGTCCGACGATCTCGTCGATGGTTTCGTTCAGCGCCGCCGGGTCGACATGGTCGGCCAACCGCTGCAGCGCAGTCTGAACTTCGGGCGCCTGCACGCCGCGTGCATCGACCAACGCCGCGAGCCGCGTCGCTTCGACGATGCACTCGCGCAATTCCTCGACGTTCTCGGACGTAACCGTTGCGTTGTTCAGGACGTAGAGCAGCGGCGTGTTGATCTCATGCACAATGCCGGCTACCAGCTGGCCGAGCGAAGACATCTTCTCCGCCTGCACGAGCTGTACCTGCGACTCCTTCAATTCCTCGTAAGCACGCTCGAGATCCTGGGTACGTTCACTGACACGCGCCTCGAGCGATGTGTTGGCAACCGCGAGGTCTTCGTGTGAACGATTCAACGCCAGGTAGCTGCGCTGCAGGCGGACGCCGAAGTAGCCGAGCACGAGCAGGAGCAAGACTGTGTAGACATTCAACAGCACGCGGGAATCGTTGACGGTCGTCAGCCGGTACAACGTATCGCGCGTGATCAGTTCGCGCAGGTTCATCACCTGCCGCTGGAACCGACCGCCGACGATGTCCGCCAGATTCGTCTCCACGGCGCGGCGAACCGGCACCAGCGCGCGCATCGTCTCGATCAACTCGAGAAAGCCGGTGCGCTCGGCGGGCGTGCGGAGCTGCGATCCCGCCGCGAGCCGGTTCGTGATCGCCTCGATCTGATCCAGGTCGGAATCGCTGCCGCGCTCCGCGCGTTCGAGAACCTGCTGCGCGCCGCGAAAGATCGAATCGGCGAGCGACGGCGAGCCGTGTTCGCGCAGGCGTTTCACAAACGCCCGGCTATCGGTGATCAGCGTCTGACGCGCCTTCAGGTACTGCGTCTGATTTTGGCGGAATCCGTCAATCCGGTCGGAGAGGCGCGCGGCCGATTGATTCAACTCTGCGAACTTGCGCAGCAGCGGTTCCGCTTCGGCGCGTTCGGGGCTGCGCGGATCGATCGAATTGAAGCCGGCCTCGGCGATCGTGCGCACGCGCGAAAGCCCGTGTTCATCGACCGGGAACAACTCGCGCAGGTCGTGGCCGATGGCTTCGACGCGCATATGCAGATCGCCGCCGAGCGTCTGCAACTGAGCGCCGTTGTCGGTCTGCAGATTGCGTGCGTTGAGCGCTTCGCGCTCGATCGCGGCCGCGGTATCGCGAAGCTGACGCAGATTAGTATCGGCCTGGCGGCGCACCGCTTCGTCAGCCGTAGTCGACAACAGGACCAGAATGCCCAGCAGCGCGATGGCAAGGCCTGTCAGCAGCACATTGGTCGCGAACCGTACCATGGCATCGTTCCTTCGCAATCGTCCTTCCGGATCCCCCCGGACCATGGCGAGTCCGGCATCCGGATATGCACGCAAATCAATCCGAGTCTATGTTCGATGCCGCGCACCATCTGCGCGCGTACCCACGACGCGCAAGTGACTTGGTTCACACGCCGGCACGATGTGCACGATCTTCGGGCGCGTGGACCCCAACAAGCACCACCCCTATCATGGCGCGATGCCGCCACGCCCCTCGACCACGCTGTTCGAAGACGCCATCGACGTGCCGGTGTGGCTCGAGAACGATCGCGCCGCGCCTTATGCGACGCGTGCTCGCCGCGATCGCGAAATCGGATCGCAACTCCCTTCCGACAATGCCGTCGCCCGGGTCCGCGGCTGGTGGCATCGCGTGGAGCACGCATCGGCCGATGCACCCGGCGCACGTCTGCAGCGCACCCGTCGGCTCGTAACGGCAACGATGATCGCGATCGGGGCATCGTTCGGGATCGGCGTGTCGCTGGCGGCGTTTCACTACGACGGCACCCGGCCCGTCAACGTGGTGACGTTGCTGGCGACGCTCGTGATCGCACAGCTGGCGCTGCTGCTTTTGACGCTGCTGCTGATTCCACGCGGCGTGCCCGGATTGCGCGCCATCCAGGATCTGTTGGAAGCGGTGAATCCGGGCGCCTGGGCCGCATCCGTCTATCGCCGAATTGCGCATCCGCCGCGCGACATCGCGCCATTGTTCGGCTGGCATCACGGCCGCAGCGCCGCGGCGGGCCGGTTCGCGAAGTGGCAACTGCTGTACTGGTCGCAGACGGCCGCGGTCGCATTCAACCTTGCGGCCGTCGCAACCGGCGCCGCGCTCGTCACGTTCACCGATCTCGCGTTCGGTTGGAGCACGACGCTGCAGGCCGATCCCGGCGCGATCGCGCAAATCGTCGACCGGCTGTCATTGCCGTGGCAGGCGTGGGCACCCGGCGCGGTTCCCGATCTGCCATTGATCGAGCAATCGCAGTTCTTTCGCCTCGACGGTGCGCGCGTCCTCGACGTCGACGCATCGCGTACGCTGACCGGCTGGTGGGCGTTCACGATTCTCGCAATCGTCGTGTACGGACTGTTGCCGCGCCTCGCACTGTGGACGCTATGCGTTGCGCGCCTGAACGCCGCAACACGCGCGCTGCTGCTCGACGACCCACGCGTCACCGCGCTGATCGATCGGATGTCTACACCCGCGATCGAAACGACCGCATCGGAACCGGAAGCTCCGCGGCCCGCCGCCTCACAGCCTGAAGCAACGCACCGCAACGCGCTCGTCAGCGATGCGCGAGCGGTAGTCTGGAGCGGCAGCATCGACATCGCTCGCGCCGATGCGCATGCGCGCCGCACGCTCGGTATCGGACTGAAGAAGGTCGTGGAAGCCGGTGGCGGCCGAACGTTGACGGAGGATCGAGCAGCGATCGACGACGTCTGCGCCGGCGGCGTGGGCACACTGGTCGTATTCACCCGGGCGTGGGAGCCGCCGTTGCTCGAGTTCCTCGATTTCATCGCGGCATTGCGTGGTGCGGTGGGACCCGACGCATCGATCATCGTTTCGCCTGTCGCTGAAGCGGCGAGCGGTGTCGAACCGGTGCAACGCGAAACCTGGGCACGCGCGATCGGTCGCATCGCTGATCCGCGTCTGTATCTCGAAACGGGTGCCTTATGACGCTGCCCCGCTTCGCGATTGTCGGTCACCCGAACAAAGGCAAGAGCAGCATCGTTGCAACGCTCGCCGAGGACGACAGCGTCGCGATCTCGCCGGAGCCCGGCACGACGAAAGCGGCGCGCAGGTACCCGATGCGTCTCGACGGTGTAATGCTGTATGAACTGATCGATACGCCCGGCTTTCAGCGCGCGCGTGAAGTGCTCGCGTGGCTGAACGCGCACGATCGCGGCGCCGGTGCGCGCACCGATGTCGTGCGCGAGTTCGTCGAGCAGCACGCGCGCAACGAGCGCTTCCACGACGAATGCGAGTTGTTGCGGCCGATTCTCGACGGCGCCGGCATTCTGTACGTCGTCGACGGCAGCCGCCCATATGGCTCGGAATACGAACCGGAAATGGAAGTGCTGCGTTGGACCGGTCGGCCGCGGATGGCGCTGATCAATATGATCGGTACGGGAGACCACGTCGAAGAGTGGCGCGCCGCGCTGTCGCAGTTCTTCTCCATCGTTCGCGTATTCGACGCGATGCACGCCGATTTCGCGCGCCGCATCGACCTGTTGCGTGCATTCGGCGCGATCGACGAAACGTGGGCAACGTCGTTGAACGCCGCGGCGGACGCGCTCACCGCCGAGCGTGGCCGACGCAAAACACGCGCGGCCTCGGAGATAGCGGATCTGTTGATCGACGTGTTGACGGCGACCGAGTCGGCATCGATCGACGACGAAAAGCCGGACCCTGCGATCGAAGAAGCAGCTCGAACGCGGCTGCATAAAACCGTCAGTTCCCGTGAACAAGCCGCTCGCCGCATGGTTCAGGAGATCTATCACCACGAGGGCCTCCTGGCGAGCGAGGCAGCGGCCTCGTTCCTGACGGAAGATCTGTTTTCCGCGCGCAGCTTCAGCGTATTCGGGCTGTCTTCTTCGCAGCTGGCGATGACCGGCGCGGCGTCGGGTGCGATCGCGGGCGGATTGGTCGATGCGATGTTCGGCGGCGCGTCGTTGTTCCTGGGTGCGGGGGTCGGTGCATTGATCGGCGCCGCGGGTGCGCTCGTCGGATCGGACCGGCTCGCAAAGGTCGAGGTTCTCGGCCAGCCGCTCGGCGGCTACGAACTGCGTCTCGGGCCGATCACGGATCCGAATTTTCCGTGGGTGATGCTGGGCCGCGCGCTGCTGCACGTGCGGCTGATCTCCGAACGCAATCACGCCCGTCGCGAGGCGCTCGTCATCGACGCGGAACGCGACGAG
>JANLUG010000503.1:0-2626 GCA_031363335.1 Gammaproteobacteria bacterium | reverse complement strand
GGTCTGCTGAACGTCCTCGAAGAACGCGATGTGCAGATCCGGGGCTACAAGCTTCGGCTGCCGGTTGACGTGATGCTCGTGGCGTCTGCCAACCCAGAGGACTACACGAACCGCGGCCGCATCATCACGCCGCTGAAAGATCGCTACGGCGCGCAGATCCGCACGCACTATCCCGAAGATCTCCATCAGGAGATCGAAATCATGGAACAGGAAGCGATGCACCTCGACATGGGTGACTACCGCGTCACCGTGCCCGAGTTCATGAAGGAAGTGATCGCGGAGATCACCCATCACGCGCGTCAGTCGCCCGACGTGAATCAACGCTCCGGCGTATCGGTGCGTGCGAGCGTCGCGAACTACGAGGCACTGCTGGCGAACGCATTTCGTCGCGCACTGCGCGTCGGCGAAACGGAAGTTGTGCCGCGCGTATCCGATCTGCCGTTCATCGTTCCGTCCCTTCAAGGCAAGGTCGAGTTCGAAGCGATGGAAGACGGTCAGGAAGCCCGCATCATGGATCGCCTGATACAAGGTGCGGTCAAGTCGGTATTCGATCGCAAGTTCGACATCAACGACATCGAAGAGATCGCCGCGGTGTTCAACAACGGCCTGTCCGTCGAAGTCGGCGAAGCCGTCGCATCGCGCGACTACGCCGACATCCTGACGAAGGTCGAGGGGCTGGCTGAAGTGATCGGTTCTCTCGCCGGCGAGAGTGAGGCGGCCCGCGCTACCGCGATCGAATTCGTGCTCGAAGGGCTGCATCTACACAAGTTGCTCAACAAATACAGCGTGGACGGCCGCGCCTCCTACATGGGCTGATCGCATGCGCAAACCGGCACTTCGCCATCGGTTCTCGTTCTGGGACGGCAGCCAGCGGTTGCCGATCGACCCCGACGAAATTCTCGCCGCGATCGCGGACGATCTGATGGAGTACGGCGATCTGCGCTGGGCGATGCGCAACCTGATGTCGCGCGGCATGAAGATGCCTCAAGGCGGCTACCGGCAGGGATTGCGCGACATGTTGCGCAAGCTGCGCGAGCAGAAGAAGCAGCGCCTCGAACGCTACGACCTGTCGAGCGTGATGAAAGACATCAAGAAGCAGCTCGACGAGATCCTCGCGATGGAACGCGAGCGCATCGACGAATGGCTGAACAAGAAGGATGCCGACGCCGCCGGTGCCGAGAAGCAGCCAAGCTTCTCCGACGACCTCATGAAGGGGATCGCGAAGCGCGCGAAAGAAGCGCTCGACAAGTTGCCGCCCGACCCCGCCGGTCAAGTCAAAGCGCTGGAAAAACACGAGTTCATCAATCCCGACGCGCAACGCAAATTTCTCGAGCTGCTGAATCAGCTGCGCCGTGCGATGACGCAGTCGTTTTTCAACGACATCGAGCGCATGGTCAAAGAGATGTCGGCAGGCGACATCGAGCGCATGAAGGATATGCTCAAAGCGCTCAACGACATGCTGGTGAAGAAAATTGCCGGCGAGGACCCGGGCTTCGACGAGTTCATGAGCAAGTTCGGCGATATGTTCGGCGACGATCCGCCGCAGTCGCTCGACGATCTGCTGGAGCGCATGCGACAACAGATGGCAGCAACACAATCTCTGCTGTCGTCGCTCAACGCCGAACAGCGCGCGCAGTTGCAATCGCTGATGAGCGACAAGTTCGGCGATCCGGAGCTCGAATCCGAGCTGCGCAAGCTCGCGAAGGAAATGGATTTCCTCAATCCTGAGGGCACGCGCTACAAATTCGGCGGCGACGAAGAGATCGATCTCGAAGCCGCAATGAATCTCATGAACGAGATGCACCAGCTCGACGACATGATCGACCAGGTGCAGGACGCGGAACGTCACGGCGACCTCGATTCGATCGACGCGAACCAACTCGAGAAGCTGCTCGGCGAAGACGCGAAGGATTCGCTCGACGGTCTGAAGAAGTTGCTCGACGCGCTTGAGAATGCCGGCTACATCCGGCCGAACGGCGACAGCTTCGAGCTGACGCCGCGCGGCTCACGGATGATCGGACAGAAGGCGCTTGGCGAGATCTACGCGCGCCTGCGGCGCCAAAGCCTCGGCAATCACGCGATCCCGGAAGAGGGCCGTTTCGGCGAACGCCTCGAACAGACCAAGCCCTACGAATTCGGCGACCCGTTCCATCTGCACATGCCGCGCACGATCCGCAACGCGATGGATCGCGAAGGTCCCGGCACGCCGGTGAAATTGAAGCCGGAGGATTTCGAGATCTATCGATCGGAACTGATCACGTCGAGCGCCACCGCAATGCTGGTGGATCTGTCGTGGTCCATGGCACTGCGCGGATCGTTTCAGGCCGCCAAGAAGGTCGCACTCGCGTTGCACAATCTGATCACGTCGCAATATCCGAAAGACACGTTCTACATCATCGGCTTCGCCGCCTACGCGAAGGAACTGAAGCCGGTCGATCTACCGTTCCTGCAATGGGACGAATACGTGCTCGGTACGAACATGCAGCACGCGTTGCTGCTCGCCGAGAAGCTACTCGCCAAACACAACTCCGGCACCAAGCAGATCATCATGATTTCGGACGGTGAGCCGACCGCACACCTCGAGAACGGCCAGGCGCAGTTCGCCTATCCGCCGACGCAGGAAACT
>JANLUG010000354.1:0-6120 GCA_031363335.1 Gammaproteobacteria bacterium | reverse complement strand
GTTTTTCCTGACCCTGTACTTCCAATGGCTACAAAGTTGGATTTCTGCGTTTCGACGGCATGGGTGTCACCACGAACGGCTACCGCGATGCGACAGGGCACGACGAACAGAAGATCACGCTGACACAGCTCGGCCCGGTCGCCGGCTACGACGTGCACACCACGTTCGAGTGGACGAACCTGAATCAGGAGACGGGTGGTTACGTCGTCGGCTACGGCGCATACAAAGACAATCAGCTGCGCAAGTCGAATCCGAATCCGGAGAGTTATCGCGACGCGTGGTCGTTGCGCTTCGTCAGCGAGTGGGTGCGCGAACTAGCCGGCGACATGCAGCTCAGCATCACGCCGTATTTCCGCCGTTCGCAGATGCAATTCCTGCAGCACTTTCTGCCGGGCGAGCCGCTCGAAGAGAACGGCCAGAACAGCGCCGGTGCGCAGATCTCGTTGGCGGGCACGCGCGGCGCGCTCGACTGGCGTGCCGGCACGGATCTCGAATGGGCATACGGCAACCTATACGAATTTCAGGCGAAGCCCGCGCAAGGCTCGGCGTTCATCGTCGGCACGCGGCCGGTCGGTGTGCACTACGACTACGACGTCACCAGCTTGATGGGCGCAGCGCACTACGATCTGCGCTACGCGTTGTCTGACGACGTCGCACTGGTGCACAGCGCGCGCCTCGAATGGCTCAGCTACGACTACACGAACCACGCGCTCGACGGCAACACGCGCGACAACGGCACGCCGTGCGGCTTCAGCGGTTGTCTGTACACGCGCCCGCCGGATCGCGACGACTCCTTCACGAATACCGCCGTTCGGATCGGTGTCGACTGGTCGGTGTTGCCCGAGTTGACGTTGTACGGCCTCGCCGGCAACGGCTTCCGGCCGCCGCAGGCGACGGAACTGTATCGGCTGCAGAGCGGCCAGAACGTGGCCGATCTGAAGAGCGAGGAGGTGGCGTCTTACGAGATCGGCGGTCGCGGCGCGGCGCGCGCGTTCGACTACAGCACCGCGATCTACGTCGAACGCAGCACGCACGTCATCCTGCGCGATGCGAGCGGCTTCAACGTCAGCAACGGCAAACTCGACTCGGCCGGTATCGAATGGGACCTGGGGTGGACGCCGTTCGAAGGCAACCATCTGTCGGTGATCGGCACGTACGCGCGGCATACCTACGCATTCGATCGCGCCGTCGCGGGCGGCGAGATCATCAAGGACGGCCACGACGTCGATACGGCGCCGCGTTGGCTCGGCAGCGCGCATTGGATGTATCAGCCGACGCCGAACATCGAGAGCGAAGTGGAGATGGTGTACCAGGGTCAGTATTACGTCGACGCGGCGAGTAACGCGAGCTACGGCGGCTTCACGTTGTGGAACTGGCGCGGCTCGTGGCAGGCGACGCCGCATTGGCGCCTGTTCGCGCGCGTGATGAATATCGGCGATACGCGTTACGCGGATCGCGGCGATTTTGCGTTTGGAAATTATCGGTATTTTCCGGGGACGCCACGGCAGGCGTACCTCGGGTTCGAAGTAAGCCTGGGAGCGGCACGATGAAGTGGTTGAAACGGATTGCAGTCGGGCTGATTGCTGTCGTCGTCTTGTTGGTAGTCGCGGTCTGGTTGTGGCTGCCCCCTGTCAACATCCCCTTCAGGGGGACGTTGGCGAATCTGGCGCCGAGTCTCTTTTCGGTTCCGACCGCCGACGCCGCAACCGTCAAGTCGCGGCTGATCGTTCCCGCCGGTTTCGGCATCAGTCTGTTTGCGCGCGATCTTCCGGATGCACGGATGCTGCGCGTGACTGCGCACGGCGATCTGCTGGTTGCGTCACCGGGTAAAGGAAAAGTGTTCTGGCTGGCGCGTGATACCGACGGAAACGGCGAAGCCGACGAACGGCGCACGCTTCTCGAAGGGCTCGACGGCCCGAACGGACTCGACCTGTGGAACGGCTATCTGTATGTCGCTGAGCAAGGCAAGGTCGGGCGAGTCCGCTTCGACGATGCTGCCGGCAAGATCGATGGCGCGTACGAGATCGTCATCAACGATCTGCCGGTCGGCGGCAATCACTGGAAGAAGACCATCCGGTTCGGCCCGGACGGCCTGCTGTATCTGAACATCGGCTCGTCGTGCAACGTCTGCCTCGAGCAGGATGATCGCCGCGCGGCGATGTTGCGCTACACGCCCGACGGCAAGTTCGTCGACGTTTACGCGACGGGCCTTCGCAACAGCGCCGGCTTCGACTGGCGCGCGGACGGCACCGTATATGCCACCGATAACGGCCGCGACCTGCTCGGCGACGATTTTCCGCCGTGCGAACTGAACCAGATCCGCCAGGGCGGCTTTTACGGCTGGCCGTTTGCGAACGGCGACCGCATACCCGATCCCGACCTCGGTGCCGGGCGCGAAGCGGTCATCGACGCTTCAATCCCGCCGGCGTTTTCGTTCCGCGCCCACAATGCACCGTTGGGGATCGTGTTCTTGCGCAGCCAGAAGCAACCCGAAGAGTTCCGTGGCGATGCCCTGGTCGCGCTGCACGGATCGTGGAACCGCAGTACAAAAGACGGCTACAAGGTCGTTGCGCTGCACTGGGCAGCCGACGGCACCATCAGTGTGAGTGATTTCTTGACCGGCTTGCTCACCGACGAAAGTGTCATTGGACGTCCGGCGGAACTCGCCGAAGATGCGGACGGCGCGATCTATGTGTCCGACGACTATGCGAATGCGGTGTATCGGATCGTGCCCGGCGGCGCGCAGACGCTCGAAGTCGGCAGCCGCACGGCGCAATCTGAAAACGCGGCGGCCGGTAGTGCAGATCCGCGGCTGATCGCGCGTGGCGCGACCGCGTTCGGGCAACGCGGCTGCCAGGAATGCCACGCGCTCGGCGGCGACGGCAAAGACGGCCGTTTTGTGCTCACGGGTCTGTCGGCGCGATACGATTCGGCCACGCTCGCGAGTTATCTCGCGCAGCCGCGCCAGCCGATGCCGCCGGTTGAGGATGCGGACGTTCGCAGCGCGCTGGCCGCGTTCCTGTTGGATCGCCCGCAACCGGCGGAGAAGACGCTTTAGGGGGAAGGTGCGTGTCGTGAACAAATCGGAATTGTTGCCAGGCCGACCGACGATCGACGTCGAAGTAACGCCGCGCGGCACGCTGGATTTATTGTCCCAGCGTGAAGTCCAACAACTGCGCAGCACCGCCGACTCGCGCATCCTCGAACTGTTCCGGCGTTGCGCGCTTGCGGTATTGAACACCGGTGACGACACCGACGACGCCGCCGCTTTGTTCGATGCGTACCACGATTTCAGCATCGAGATCGTGCAACGCACGCGCGGTCTCAAGCTCAACATCAAACACGCGCCGGCCAGCGCGTTCGTCGACGGCCGCATGGTCGAAGGCATCCGCCAGCATCTGTTCGCGGTGCTGCGCGATCTCGTCTACATCGGTACCGAGATCGAGAACAGCCGCCGTTTCGATTTGAACTCGAGCGAAGGCATCACCGACGCGGTATTCCACATTCTGAAGCAGGCGCGCGTGCTGGTGCCCGACGTGCGGCCGAACACGGTCGTTTGCTGGGGCGGACACTCGATCTCGCGCGCCGAATATGAATATACAAAAGAGGTCGGCTATCACCTCGGGCTGCGCGGCCTCGACATCTGCACCGGCTGTGGTCCGGGCGCGATGAAAGGGCCGATGAAAGGCGCCGCGATCGGCCACGTCAAACAACGCCAGGAAGACCCGCGATACATCGGCTTGACCGAGCCCGGCATCATCGCCGCCGAGCCGCCGAATCCGATGGTCAACCACCTGGTCGTACTGCCGGATATCGAGAAGCGCCTCGAAGCGTTCGTGCGGATGGGGCACGGCATCGTTGTGTTCCCAGGTGGTGTCGGTACCGCCGAAGAAGTGTTGTATCTGCTCGGCGTACTCACCGATCCGGCGAATGCCGATCAGAAGTATCCGGTCGTGTTCACCGGTCCTGCATCGAGCGAGGATTATTTCGTAAGCCTCGATCAGTTGATCACGGTCGCACTCGGCGAGGACGTGCGGCGCCTTTACCGGATCATCATCGACGACGCACCCGGCGCGGCGCAGTGTATCGGTCGCAAGATCCGCAAGGTGCAAGGGCAGCGCCGAACGTCCGGCGACGCGTACTACTTCAACTGGTTGCTGAAGGTTCCGCTCGACTCGCAGATGCCGTTTCACGTAACCCACAAGAGCGTCGCGGACCTGCGCTTGCGGCGCGACATGGCGCCGCACGATCTCGCGGTCAATCTGCGCCGCGCGTTTTCGGCCATCGTTACCGGCAACGTTAAAGATCACGGCATCCGGATGATCCGCGAGCACGGCCCGTTCGTGCTGCACGGTGATCGCGACATCATGGACGTGTTAGAGAAGGTGCTCGGCGAATTCGTGACGCAAGGGCGCATGAAGCTGCCCGGCGCGCGATATGAAAGCTGCTTCCGGTTGGCGGCGGATCCATGACAGCCGCCTCGGCAACAACCCATGGGCTGTTGCCTTCGTGGCTCGCGCGCGCGGTCTTCTATCAGATCTACCCGCAGAGCTACTACGACGCCAATGGCGACGGCATCGGCGATCTCGCGGGCATTCTGGCGAAGCTGGACTATCTCGCCGAACTCGGCGTCAACGCGTTGTGGATCAACCCGTGCTTCGTGTCGCCGTTCAAGGATGCGGGCTACGACGTCATCGACTACTGCCGCATCGCGCCACGGTATGGCACCAACGACGAATTCAAGGCGCTGCTCGGCGCGGCACACGATCGCGGAATCCGTGTCTGCCTAGACCTCGTAGCAGGGCATACGTCGGATCAGCATCCGTGGTTTCTGCAATCCCAACGCACCGAACCGAACGAATTCACCGACCGCTACGTATGGACGAACAATCCGTGGGTCAAGCGCGACGGCGAACTCGACTTCATCAGCGGTAACTCCGATCGTGCGGGTGCGTACGCGGTCAACTTCTTCGCGCATCAACCGGCGCTGAACTACGGCTTCGGGCACGCCGAGCGCAGCTATCAGCAGGACGTCGATGCGCCCGGCCCGCGGGCCACGCGCGCGGCGCTCAAGCAGATCATGAAGTTCTGGCTCGATCTGGGTGTAGACGGCTTTCGCGTCGACCTCGCCGGCAGTCTCGTCAAGCACGATCCGGAACACATCGGCATCCGGCGACTGTGGCGCGAGATCCGCACGTGGCTCGACGATCACTACCGCGATCGCGTGCTGATCGCGGAGTGGGGCAATCCGGAGCTCGCGATCGACGCCGGCTTCCACGCCGACTTCATGCAACACGTCGGTGTCGCGGGTTACGACGCGTTGCTGCTCGGACCGCAGTCGTTTCCGAAGCGGCGCGAAGCGCCGTATTTCGAAAGCGCGGCGGGCGGCGACTTCCAGCGCTTCTGGACGGCTTTCGATTTTCAGCAGCAGCGCGTTGCCGGACGCGGCCTGATCAGCCTGCCGTCGTCGAACCACGACTTCGTGCGGCCGCGACACCACCGCGACCATGACGACTTGAAAGTGCTCTTCACGTTCCTGCTCACATGGCCGCAGCTGCCGTTCATCTACTACGGTGACGAGATCGGCATGCGATACGTCGAGGGACTGACGAGCAAGGAAGGGGGCTTCGAACGCACCGGATCGCGCACGCCGATGCAGTGGGACGACTCACCGAACGCCGGATTTTCGACGAACCCGACGGCCGCCCCGTATCTGCCGATCGACTCGAATGCAGATCGGCCCACCGTTGCAGCACAACGCGCCGATCGCGATTCGTTGTGGCATCACGTCGAACGGCTCATCTACCTGCGCGTCACCGAGTCGGATCTCGCGCCCGAGGCAACGCTCGAGGTATTGAGTCCGACGTCGCCCGGCTACCCGCTGCTGTATCGACGCGGCGGTTCGTTGATCGTGGCGATCAATCCCGGCCTCGACACTCACACGATCACGCTGCCGCCGCTCGGCGACGCAGCCGCCGTGCTATCGCACCGCTGCCAGGCGACGCACGGTGCCAAGGGCTGGCAACTGCGCGTCGGTGCACGTGGCTATGGTGTGTTCACGGTTCGTTGATCGGGTGTTCAGCGCGACTTCGAAAGGGGTCGAGCGGCGGCGGGTCGGTG
>JANLUG010000349.1:0-14539 GCA_031363335.1 Gammaproteobacteria bacterium | reverse complement strand
CATCGTCTCTCGTTCCGGTTGCGTCACATGCACACCATCCGCGTTCGTACCGTACCCGACGATCTCCGCGTGAATCGTCGCGCCGCGCGCGAGCGCGTGTTCGTACTCCTCGAGGATCAACGTCGCCGCGCCTTCGCCAACGACCAGCCCATCGCGGTTGACGTCGAACGGCCGTGGTGTGAGATGTGGTTCGTCGTTGCGCGTGCTGGTTGCATACAACGTGTCGAATACGGCCGTCTGCGTGGGGCTCAGTTCGTCCGCGCCGCCGGCGACCATCGCAATCTGCTTGCCCATACGGATGGACTCGTACGCGTAGCCGATGCCCTGGCTTCCGGACGTGCAAGCGCTCGACGTCGTGATCACGCGCCCGCGCAAGCCGAAGAATACGCACAGATTCACCGCCGCCGTGTGCGGCATCATCTTGATGTACGACGTCGCGCTGAGCCCCTCTGTGCTCTGGTTCAGCAGCATCTGCCCGAATTCGCCGATCGCAGGTGGACTTCCGGACGACGAACCGTACGCAACACCGACGTGGCCGCTTTGCAGCAGGGCATCGCCGAACAATCCGGCGTCGATCAACGCGAGTTCGGTAGCGCGGGTTGCCAACAGCGAAACGCGACCCATGCTGCGCACCGCCTTGCGCGTGTAGTGATCGGGCTTTTTGAAGTCGTCGATGGGTGCTGCCAAACGAGAGCTCAGACCGTCATAGATTTCCCATTCGCGCATGTATCGGATGCCGGAGCGCTGTTCCTCCAGCCGCGCGGCGATGGTGCGCCAGTCGCTTCCGATCGGCGTCAGCGCAGCCATGCCGGTGACAACGACGCGCTTCACTAGGCCAGCCCGCCGTTGACGGAGATCACTTGCCGCGTGATGTAAGCGGCATCGGCACTGAAAAGAAACGCCACTGCAGCGGCTACCTCATCCGGAGTACCCAGCCGGCGTGCCGGAATCATTTCTTTGATCGTTTCCAACGGAAGTTCGCTGACCATCTCGGTGTCGATCAACCCAGGTGCCACGCAATTGACCGTGATCTCACGCTTAGCGAGTTCCAGCGCCAACGACTTCGTTGCGGCGATGATTCCGGCTTTGGCGGCGCTGTAGTTGGTCTGGCCGCGATTGCCGATGAGCCCCGATACGGATGCGATCGTGACGATCCGCCCGGGCTTGCGTCGCCTGACCATCGGCATTACCAGCGGGTGAAGCACGTTGTAGAAACCATCGAGGTTCGTGTGAATGACGCGGTCCCATTCTGCGCCGGTCATCGCCGGGAAAGCGTTGTCGCTGACGAGTCCCGCGTTGCAGACCGCGCCATGGTAGGCACCGTTCTCGTCGATGTCGCGAGTGATGAGTTCCTTGCATTGAGCCCGATCCGCCACATCGAAGCACAGCGTCCGGCATTGCCGGCCCATGCCTTCGATCTGTGCTTGAACAGCTGCTGCGGCTTCGGCGCTGCGCACGTAGTGCACGACGATGTCGAAGCCGTCGCGGGCAAGGCGCAGCGCAATGGATCTACCAATGCCACGGCTCGATCCGGTGACGAGTACGGTCCCGTTGTCGGCCCCCATCAGAATTTCGCCTGTCGCTTACGTGGTCGCTCTACGTGATCGCTCTACGTGTTAGCGCCAAGGTCGTCCAGTGAGTTCGTCGTGATCACCGTCAGACGGGCGCCAGCGTGCAGATCGCGTCCCGTTATCTCACAGTCAAATACGGCCAGTCCATTGACGTTCTCGATGACGAGCGTAACGACGATGTTGAGGCGATCGCCGGGCGACAGATAAGCGGCGGACGAAGTGAAGTTGCGCGCGCCGAGCAACAATCCGGGCTTGATCGATTCGCTTCGCAACTTCGCGCGAACGCCGGCGAAGGCGGCCACTGTCTGTGCCATGTATTCGACGGCTACCATGGCCGGAATTCTGCCGTCTGCAATCGCGAACAAGCCGTCGTCGCGCACGGTGCAAACAGCCTCCAGGGAGGTTTCGGTTGCGCAGGTCACTTCGTCGATCAGGAGCATCGAGCCACTGTGCGGAACGAGCTGTCGCACATCCAGATCGGCAACGTTCAATCGAGTCTCCCCAAGACGAGACTCGCATTGTTGCCGCCGAACGCGAACGAGTTGCTCAAGCAGATCCGCGGACGCGATGAGCCGCGGAATCCGCGCGGAACGATCGTGAGATTCGGCAGTTCGGGATCCACCTGCGCGTCCCAGCAATGTGGCGGCAGGTTGCCGTGCCGATTGCGATCGGACATTGCGAGCCAGCAGAGTCCGAGTTCGAGCGCGCCGGCTGCACCGAGCGTGTGGCCGATCAGCGGCTTCGTCGAACTGCACGGCGTCGCGCTTCCAAACAATTCCACAACGGCGCGGCACTCCATCGAGTCGTTCAACGGCGTTCCGGTGCCGTGGAGATTGATGTAGTCGACCGCATCCGGCTCGATGGCCGCATCCGCCAACGCCCGCGACATCGCGTCCCGTGCGCCGCGCCCTTCCGGATCCGGCGCCGAGATGTGATGGGCGTCGGAACTCGCGCCGGCTCCCAGCAGCGCGATCGGCGACGGTTCAGCAGACATCAGCATCAGGCAGGCGCCTTCACCGATGTTGATTCCGTCGCGGTTCACGCTGAGCGGATTGCTGATGCCGCGGCTGATCGATTCGAGCGATCGAAAACCCCGCACGGTCAACTGAGAAAGGCTGTCGGCGCCGCCGACGATCACCGCGTCGCAGACATCGTTCAACAGCAGCCGCCGCGCGTACGCAAATGCATGCGCACTGGATGAACACGCGGTCGAGACGGAGATCGATGGTCCGCGGATGTCCAGATAGCGCGAAATGAAGTCGCTGCCGGAGCTCAACCGCAGTTGTTGATAGTCGTACGTCGCGAGCGGCCGGCCTGTCGCGACGTGATGCGCAACCGTATTCTCGCCTTCGAGAATTCCCGATGTGCTCGTTCCGATCACAACGCCGATGCGATCGGCGCCGTATCGGTCGATGACCCGTCGTACCGGTGCGTCGATCTGGCTCAGCGCCGCCAGCAGCAGGCGATTGTTGCGACAGTTGTAGCGATCGAAACCGTTCGGCAATTCCGGCAGCGGCCCTTTGACGCTGCCGACGAAGCACGCTGCACCGGGACTGAATGCGTCGGTGACCACCATGCCCGATTGGTCACCGGCGATCATCGCGCGATACGCCGCATCGGGACCGGCGCCGAATGCACAGATGATGCCCGGTTCGTGCACATAGGTTTGATTTGCGCGCGTCAATTGGCAACCGCGGCGATGGTCATGTGATAGCCCAGCAAGGGGCGCCGTATGTCGATGGTTCCGTCGGCATCATGGCGGGCTTCGGCCACGATCTCGCCGTCATGCGTCAGCTGCCGCGCGTCGTTCGTTTGCAATACCGCGACCGACCAACCGTCACTCAGCGATTTCCGCAAGACGTCCAACGGCCAATACACCAGCTGTAGATCGGCGAGCACGAGCTTCGCATCGAACTGGGCCGGCAGCACCGGGCTGCTATCGATGGTGAACTTTTCGGGACCGTATTCGATCGTGAACAGGCGCTGTCCGAGTTCGGTGAATGCGACCAGCACGAGACCGCGCGTTCCGAGTTCCAGAATGCACAACATGCGGTAAGTCTGCCCACCGCGATCGATCACCACCGTTTGCGTCGAGCGTTGAGCCTGCGCGAACGGGATGGGTGGCGCGAGCGGCGGCGATTGTGTCGATCCCGTGAGCGACGCGCAGCCGACGAGCGACATGAGCAGCGCGCCCGACGCTAGCTTCGACATAGTTTCGCGAGCACATCGAGGCGCCGCGGTTGCGCAACGTACGGATTGTTCTCGTCCCACGCGTAGCCGGCGAGAATCGACGCGATCATGCGTTTCACTTCAGGTTGCTGGCGCTCGAAGAACACGATGTCCTGGAAGCGACCGTCGTACCACGCGTCGACGAATGCACGAAACGTATCGATGCCGCGTCGCAGCGGAACCACGTATTCGCGATCCCAGTCGACAGGATTTCCCGAGAGCTGTTCGTGCAGAACCCGTGTCGCCAGAAAGGCCGATTTCATCGCGATGGTCACGCCGGAAGAAAACACCGGGTCGAGAAACTCGCCGGCATTTCCGAGCAGCGCGAATCCCGGTCCCCACAAATTCGTGACGTCGGCCGAGTATCCCGTGATCTCGCGCACCGGCGTGTCGTAGATGGCGTCGTCGAGCAAGACGGCAAGGCCGGGCTCCTGTCGAACCAGCAGTTTGATTCGTGTCGGAAGGTCGGCGGGAAGATCGTTGAAGAAATCCTCGCGCGCAACGCAGCCAATGGAACTGCGGCCGTTGGCGAAAGGAATTGCCCAGTACCAGACGTCGTGATGGTCCGGATGAACGGCAATGAGAATCTTGTTGCGGTCGTGGTCCGGTTGCGAGATGCGATCGGCGACGTGCGTAAAGATCGAACGCCGCACCGGGAAAGCCGACGGACGCTCCAGCTTGAGCAAGCGCGGCAGCACGCGCCCGAAGCCGCTGGCATCGAGTAGAAAGCGCGCCTGATAGTCGAGTTGCTCGCCCGTGGACGTTTGCGCACGAACCTGCACGCGCTCGTTGGTGCAGTCGCACTCGAGAATTTCCTGCTCATAGCGGACGTCCGCGCCTTGGCGTTCCGCCTCACGCGCCAGCAGATGATCGAAGTCGGCACGCACGACCTGGAACGTGGTGCCCCAACCGGGCGACAGCTTGTCGCGGAAGTCGAACGCGACGCGTTTGCCGCGGCGCGAAAAGACCGCGCCGTTCTTGTGCTGATAGCCGGCGTCGATGACGGGCTGGATCATCTTCGCCGACTCTATGAACGCCATACATTGCGGCAACAGACTCTCGCCGATCGAGAAGCGCGGAAAGCGCGTCTTTTCGAGCACGATGACTTTGTGGCCCGCGGCCATCAGCAGTGCCGCCGCGATCGCGCCGGATGGGCCGGCCCCGATGATGAGCACGTCCGTTGTCGTCATGAAGCAACCTCGATGTTGTGTGAAGCGTCGCTTGGCGACACCGAAGCTGCGATCGGTGCCAGCAGATATGCGGAAGCAACACCCAGTGCCAACGTGATGCCGAAGTCGCGCACCACAGGCGTGCTGCTGAGCGCCAGCAGTCCGAACGAAATCAAGGTGGTCGTTGCAGACAACAACACAGCCAGGGCGGTGGGTGCGCTGCTTCGGCCATGAAATGCAAAGAAAATTGCGTCGTCGAACGCCATGCCGACGACCAGCAGCAACGCGCAAACGGTGAAGAGATTCGGCGCAATACCGACGGCAGCGAGGCCGCCGATCGTAATCACCGCGGCGCCAAGCGGCACGAGCAGCACGCGCACACCGCGGCGAACGCCGTATCGAATGCACATCAAAACCGCGGCGAATGCATATGCCGCGGCAAGCAGCCGACCCGCGATCACTCGGTACTGTCCCATCATCGCCGAGATCTCGCCGACCCGATCGACGACCGTCACACCCTTGGCGCTCGCGATCGAGGCGATGTCTTCGGGCGTGAGATTCGCATAGCCGTTCAACGTGACCAGCGACGCGCAGCGTCCATTCGAACAACCCAGCCAGAGATCGCTCCATGGCGCGCCGACGACGGCGAGCCACTCGTCCAGCGACAGGGTGCGATCCCTTGCGGCGTCGAATCCGGCGAGGTGGTCGGCCAGAACGTTCGGCCGCGTGTGTAGCGTATCGAAAAGAGTCCGGATCGAGTTGGTATCGTAAAGCGACGATTTAATTAGCCGATAGTGCTCGCTCTGCTCGACGGTGGAGGGATAGAGGCGGCTGATCGCGGAGTACGCGTGCAGCTTGTGCGTCGCGGTCAATCCATCGAGCACACTTCGCAGCGAACGTTCCGCCGCGAGTGTGTCGTCGACGGAAGCGCCTTCTACGAGCAGGTATTGATTATCGCGACGTTCCGCGATGAGCGATTCGATCTTGCCGGCTTCCTGCGTCAGTTCCGGTGTCCTGGCTTGCAGCAGACGGACATCGTCGCTCGGCGGTATCCAATAGAACAGCGCGGCGAGTGTGCCGGCGGCGAGCGCCACGCCGAGAAAAACCCATCGATCCGGAATGAGCGGAAAGCGTTGCGCGTACGCCAGTCCCACTCGCATCAGCGCGGGTGTACTACGCATCGCGACGGTATGAGACGGCAGCAGCAGAAGCACGGTGAGCCAGGCGCCGAGCAGACCAGCGCCGCAGAACACCGCGATCTGTCTCAAAGCAGGAAACGGTGCGATACCGAGACTGGCGTAAGCAACCAGCGTTGTCACCAGACCGAGCGCGAGTCCCGGAAATACCCTTCGCGCCGCCTCTTTCGGCGTCCAGTTCGGCCGGCGGAATGCGTCGCACAGATAGTGCAAGGCGTAGTCGTCGCTGACACCGATCAGCGTGGCGCCGAAGACGAACGTGAGCAGGTGAACGCGATCGAACAGCCAGATCGAAACCGTAACCGCCACCAACATGCCGGTCGTGATGGCGACCATTGCCAACAGCAACGGTCGAACCGATCTGAACGTGAGCACGAACAGCAGGATTACGCCGAGCATCGAGCCCGTGCCCACCGTGGACACTTCGAACTGGGCGCGTTCGGCGTTTGTTGCGGCGAACAGCGGAACACCGGTCACCAGCAGCTCGACGTTCTGCGCGGTGGCCCACGCGCGAGCGCGGGCCACCAGCGCGAGCAGATCGCCGGTTTTATCGAGGTCGAAGGCGCCCCTGACCGCGGTCGTCAGGAGCAGCGCGTAGTTCGAGTCGCCTTCATGGATCATCGGCGTGCGCCCCTCGAACAGTTCGATTCCAGGTGGAGCGAGCGTGGCGAGGTAACGCGGGAATAATCCCAATGGATCCGGCACTAGCTGTTGAGTCTGAAAAGCACCGAACGGGCCGAGCGTATTGGTGATCGCGGTGGCGACGATCGCGTCGGGATTCGTACGAAGCAAATCCAACGTCGCCGGGTCGAGCAGCTGGAATCGATACGGGAACAGGCTCGCGTAGCGCGACACCGAGTTGTCGTCGACCGCGGCGGTGACACGTTGAAACAGCCCGCTGTTCTCGAGCATCTGCGTCAGCGCAGCTGCTTCGGTCGCGGCCGATGCAGCAGAAGCACTGGCGACGAGCCAGAACATCCGATCCTCGGTTGCGTGCACCAGGCGATTGCCGGCGGCCGTCAACAACGGGTCGTGTTGAGCTTGAGGCAACAACGCGAGGAAGTTCGTGTCGAGGCTTTTCGCGCCGTCCCACTTGTAAGCTGCCAGAACCAGCACGACGCCGACACCGACGAACCAGACGATATCGGAACGGCTAGCGGGCTTGCTCAAAATCGCGATCGACGTCGGCGGGAAGTGAAGCGGGGTGCTGAACGTCGGTGAACGTGATCGTGATGTCGTCGCCGTTTGCTTCCAGCAATTTGATCCGGTGAATCGAAGCGCCTCCCTCGATGTCGATCTTCGAAATGGCGCGCGCGATCGCCGTCGATTTCGGCGCGAGAATCAGTGCCCAGCCGTCGGCGTTCACCGATCCGTCTACGAGGAACATCCGACTCAGCGCGGAGAGGTTTCCGGCCAGTACGGCGTTGAGCAACTGCCCGACCCAGCCCATCTGATTGGGCGTAGTGGGCTGCGCACCGGCAGTCGTCGGGCGAAACACGAAGCGCGCCGTAATCGGCTGTTCGACGTGCCAGCTCACGCCTCGATCGCGATCGAAGTAGAACGAACCGGAAGAAACCAGTGGCGCGCTCAATGCGGCGACGGTGGCGGTCTGCGAGAACCGGCCTGTGGCGATCGGTTGTTTGTCGAGCCTGTCGCCCGCGCCTTGCAACAGATCCGCGGGGCCGTTCGCACCGAACGCGATCCCCGACGCGACCACGAGAGCGGACAGCCACGCCCTCAAGGCTCGATCACCCCGAGGCGCTGCAGCAGGACCGGCGGCGACGCAAAGCATGCCGTTCGCGTTGTCATGTCCACTGCCACCTGCACCGTAGAGGCGCGCGTCAGGCGTTGGCCCGTGACTGCATCGGTTATCACGTACGCGATGCGCAACCGGTGTTCGTATTCCTGGATGCTCGCCGTGACGATGATCTTCTGGCCGAACGTGGCCGGCCTCGGATAGCGGACGCGCAGTCCGACGATTGGCCATGCATAGCCGGATTCGTTCATCTGCCGGTAGTTGTAGCCGATCGAGTCGAGCAACGCACAGCGCGCAACCTCGAAGTACTTCACGTAGTTGCCGTGCCAGACGACGCCCATCGCGTCGACGTCGTGGAAGGGGACTTCGATGGTGACGCTTGCACGCCACGTGTTGGATAGGACGTTCATGGCTGCATGGTAATCCGATCAGGCGCCGTGCCAGAACGGATAGAAATTGAACCATTGCAGCGGCGCGCGCAGACAGTAACGTTCGAGGCGTTGCGCAAACTGACCGACGTAACTCTGCAGATCCGCTTCGCGGCTATTACGGTTCAGTTGCACGCTATCGCACATATGTTCGAGATAGACGTGGAAGCGCGCGCCTTCGGACAGGCAGATCAACGTATAGACCGGACACTTCAACAGCGCCGCGAGGATGAACGGGCCTTGTGGGAAGCGCGCTTGCCGACCCAGGAAGTCGGCGGTGCCGAACCGGTTGCCGGATGGCGGAACCCGGTCGCCCGTGATGACGATGAGTTCGCCCGCGGCGAGCTTGTGGCGCAGGCGGATCGCAATCGACGGATCGAGTTCGGAGATTTCGATCAGTTCGACGTTCTGGTCCGGATTGACCGACCGCATGACGCGGTTGAATTGCTCGGCGTGCGTCGTATGCACGAGCACGTTCAGGCGAATGTTCCGCAGCCGCGCGAGTGCACGACACACTTCGAGACAACCGAGGTGAGCAGTGACCAGCAATGCACCTTGTCCCTTGTCGATCAACTCGATGAACGCTTCTCTACCGGTATACGTCACATCGTCGAGCGTGATCTGTCCTGTCCACGCCGCGATGCGGTAGCCGATACACCTTGCGAAGCTCACGAAGTGCCGGAACGTCGTTGCAGGCGTCGGTCGGATCGATACATCGGGGGCGAATGCATGCAGCGTGCTCAGATACTCGCGTGAGGCATCTCGCGCGGAGCGATTGGTCAGGAAGAAATAGGTCACGACCGGATAGATCGCTATGAACAGAACGGTTCGCCCCAGTAGTTTGTAGATCAATACCAGCAGTCGTATTCCCCAGGCGGCGCCGACCTCTTTTGTATTCGACCAGTGCGCGTTGCTACTCATCGCGCGTGCTCATGTCTGCGCGCCTGCGCAGGAGTGTTGGGAGGCGAACGAGCATGCCGAAGAAAAGTCGCGCGTGCATGGCTGATATCAGTACGTTGTCGCGGAACGGGCGGAAGTGGGAAACGCCGGATGCGGGGTAGTCTACGTGGGTTGAAACGTTGATGAATGCGTGTCCGTGCCAGTGCGCGCGAACCAGAATTTCGGTGTCGAAGTCCATGCGGTCGCTCAGCGACGCGGTAGTCAACAGCGGTATCACATGCGCGATCGGGTAGACGCGGAACCCGCACATCGAATCGCGAATATCGTGCGATAGCGTATTGATCCGGACCCAGAAATGCGTCAACTCCCGAGCGGCGCGGCGTATCGGTGGAACGCTGTCGTCGAATCGTGCGGAGCCGATGATGAATGCGTCAGGGTGCAACTGCGCTTCGTGCAGAAAGCGCTGAACATCGTTGCAGTCGTGTTGTCGGTCGGCATCGATCTGCAACGCGTGTGAATAACCGCGGCGTTGCGCGAGATGGAGCCCGTCTTTTACCGCGGCTCCCTTGCCGCCATTGCGAGGTCGTCGGAGCGACTCGATCCATGCATGAGCGCCGACGACGACGTCGATGATCGCGCGCGAGCGCGCGTCGGAACCGTCGTCGACAACGATGCACGCCGGCTGCATCGGCGCGAGTTCGGCAATCGTCGCCTCAAGCCCCGGTCCGTGGTTGAAGACCGGAATCAGCAGACATGGATTGAATGGACTACTCACGTTGGATCAGGCGCCCGGAACTGCAGGCGGCGCCGTCGATTGTGTAGCTGAACTGAAGGCGACTTCGATCTTCGCGCAGCTCGAGGCGCAACGTGAGCGCGGTTTCGGGCAACACGAGTCGGTTGAATTTCACCGCCTCCATGTGACGCCAGCCGATCTCGAGCCCCAACAGCTGCCTGGCGAAGTGGCCGACCCAGAACAGTTGCGCCACGCCGGGCAGCACGGGGCTTCCCGGGAAGTGACCTTCGAAGTAGGCGAGGTTGCCCGGAACGAACAGCGTCAAGGTGACGTCGCGCGCGCTCGAACAAACGACGTGGGTAACGATCGGCAGTCGATATACGCGATTCGGCTCGAACTGCGCGAGCAGGATCGACGCTGACGACTTGCCCTGATCGTTGGTCGGAAGCTCTTCGACAAATCGCCATTTGCGCGGCAGCGTGACGCGATCGAAACGCGCAGCGAGTATGTCGCGCAAACGCTGTATGTAGCGTCGTCGGCCGTCCGCATAGAGCTGGCGATAGCCCGTCTCGTCCAACGCAACCACCGCGCAGACCATGTCGCGTCGCCCCGGATGGACCACGCACGCGCTCTCCTTGATGCCGCCGGCCGCGTTCAGCGCGGCTTCCATAGCGGCCAGCGACACGCGTTTCTCTTCGACTTTGACGATTCGATCGATACGGGCTCCGAGGCGAAACGCTCCGGCGTCCACAACCTCGCCCTGATCGCCGGTGAGGTGCCATGCGTCATCGGGTAGATGCGGCGAGCGTACGAGCAAACGACCGTGTTCGTCGGCGCGAATGAGAACGTCGGTTAGGAGCCGCCACGGCGTCTCGAGGTTCGGCGGAATCTGCCGGCGGTGAGCGACCCCTCCGGTCTCTGTGCTGCCGTACACCTCGATGACCGGCTTCACGTGACGGCCAACGCGGTGTGCTACAGGCGTTGCCAGCAATCCTCCGGAGGAAAACAGCGTGAGGTGGTGCGCTGCTGCGAGAGATTGGAGCGTGTCGGTGGGAATGCGCTTGAGAAAGGCCGGACTCGTCACGCAGACGGATCGATTGTGGCGCATCGCGACGGTCTGCATCGTATGCGGGTCGCGAACGATGCCGGCGTAGAACGGCCGCCGAGCCGCGAGCGGCCATAGGACTTTGAACAACAAGCCGTAGATGTGTTGATGACTGACGGTTGCGAACACCGTGCTCTCGGCGAGTTCGGATCCCCAAAGACGTTCGAGCGTCGCCACCTCGACATCGAGCTGGCGCAGCCTCTTTGAGATGGCTTTGGGTTCGCCGGACGATCCCGACGTGAACATCAGCAGCTCCGCATCCGGGTCGACGCGCCGCACGGCGGGCGACGCGTCACGCCGATCCCGGATGATCGATTTTGCGTCGGCGAACTCGCCGAGTAGACCATCCACGTACGGCGCGAGCGATTGCACGACGGCAGGTGTATTCAGCGGCGGAATGACCGGCGTCTTGTCGCTGAGCCACAGCGCGAACAAGCCGACCGAGAATACGTAGCTGTTGGACGTATACAGTCCCCAGCGCGCTTCCCTTCTGTCGGATAGAAAGGCCGCCAGGTTGTCTACGTCGCGATGCCAGTCGCGCCACGTCCGCATCGAGCCCGCGTCGTAGCACAGCGGCGCGTCATCGTCCGGACCCTGCGCGACCATCTCGATGATTGACGAAGTCATTCGGTGCGGACTTGTCGGCGGATCAGAAACTCTACCAGGAACAAAAGACCCATCAGCATGTACGCGATGAATCCGTTGTAGAGGCTCCATAGCGCGATGTTGCCGTGGATTGCGGTCGCCAGCGCGATCGAGCCATTGAGCAGGAAAAACCCGAGCCACGCGAGCGTGACCTTGCGTGTATAAGCCACGCCGCTCGCCGGCAGATCCGGCTCCCTCAACCGCGCGATCCGCTCGATCACCGATGGTGGATAAAGGAGCGAGTATCCGAACAGCACGAACAGGATCAGGTTGATCAGCACAGGATAGTAATAAAGCGTCGACTGAGAACCCGTTGCGAACACGAACACGGCGAAGGATGCGATGCCGGCGAACAACCATGCGGCGTAACCAGGTGCCGTGGCCCTTCCGATCAGATATCGCGTGCCGTAAACGACCAGCAGAATGAGCGCGAGAATTCTCGGCTCGAGGTGGCCAAGCGTGAGATACACGACAAAGGGATAGAGGATCGTGAGTACGACGAAAATGACATTCAGCAGGGTCATGCATTCACGAGGCGAAACACCGCATCCACCACATCCTCGACGGTGCGGGCCGCTTTGAATATCTCCGGGTCGATCTTCTTGCCGGTGATCGTACGCAAACGCGCGACCAGATCGACGGCGTCGATGCTGTCGATATCGAGATCGTCATACAGCCGCGCGTCGGGCGTGATGAGCGATGCGTCGACTTCGAACATCTCTTCGAGGATCTCGGACAATCGTTCGCGAATCGCGTCGCGATCGTTCAACTGATGTGCGTTGGCTGGCATGGGCGGCTATGGATCCTTTCAGTGGGTCGCGAACTGGCGAACCAGCTTCGCCAGGCTGGCTATCGAACGAAAGTGTTCGCGCGTGGACTCTTCTTCCGGATCGAGTTCGATGCCATACCTTTCATCGAGTACGAGTCCGATCTCCAGGGCGTCGATGGAATCGAGTCCGAGGCCGCCGTCGTCGCCGAATAGAGGGTCGTCGGTTGCGATGTCTGCAACGCCGATATCCTCGAGCTCGAGGGTGTCGATGATCAGAGTTTTCAGCTCTGTTTCGAGATCACTCATAACGCCTGCGTCTCCTGCAGCAAGTGGCGCGTCACGCGTTCAGTGATCATCTGCGCGCTGACTCGCTGCGACATCGAACCATCGGGTGGGGCGAACGGAATTCTATCGCCTACATCGATCACGAAGTGCATGCGGCGGTGCGGAATGTCGTGCCATCGATTGGCCTTCGTCAGCGTCGGCGGGTTGCAACTGATGTGCACCGGCGTCAGTTCCTTCTGTGTTGCCATCGCGACGTACGCGGCACCTCTGCGTAGTCGTCGCGACGTTCCGGGGACCGATCGACCCCCTTCCGGAAACATGATCAGCGTTGCCCCGCTTCGCAGCGCGTCCGCGCATGCCGTCAGCGATGCTTGGGGATCCTCGGCATTGCCCACGTAGCCGGCGCTCCGGAGCAGCGCGCCCAGCCAATAGTTGTGCAACAGCTCGTCTTTCACGACGCAGATGCCGTTGGGAATGCGTGCAACGAGAAATACGACGTCGATCAGCGTCGGATGGTTCGCGATGACGAGTTGGCCCGGTTCGCTCAAACGCTTCCGGCCGTGGATCTCGTAGGTCAGAACGCCGAGATATCGCATGAGGCCGATGAACATGCCAAAGCACCAATGCACGAGCTTCCGAACGACGCGTTGGCGTCGCGCGCGATCCCAGACGACCAGGCGTAGCAACGGCGTGATCACGATGCCTAGAACGAGTCCGCCGATCCCGAACACCGTGAAACAGAATCCCGTGGCGAATAATCGCCAATAGTAGATGTCGGTGTTCAGGGCGCGGTCCATGTCCATTGCGCGCATTCCGATTGCAACGACAGTTGGCCGTCCCCTCGTTGCAGGAAATCCGCGAGGCTGCGTATTTGGTCCCAGTGCGCGATCGGACCACCGTTGGGGGCACTACGTCCGAGGCGATAGCGCGATGCTTCGGGATCGTTGGAGAGTAGAAAAGCCGCGGCCAACGGTACGGGTGGTGCGTCGCTGCCAACGGAAAATATGCCCGGCATCGGGTCGTCGTAGAGCACTACCAAAACCGGCCCATCGCATTCCTGAAGACGACACCATGCATCGAGAAAAGCGGCGCCGATTCCTTCTGCGCCCGCCGCAATCGAAGTCGATGGCGCGCTTTCTTCTGTGAAGATCCCGAACAGCCCCGCGATGGCGTTGTGTACCGAAAGACTGAACGCGTTCGGCGAGAGGGCTTCATTTTTGGCGATCGATTCGAGCAAGCCTGCGGCGCGCGGCCCTTCGCCGTGTGCGGAGCAGAAGATTGTCGCCGCCGGTTTCTGCTGCCGCAGACATTTCTGCGCGCAATGAAACGCGCCGCGGGCGACTGCACTGAGCCGTCTGCGCTGAATGGGTTTGATATGGTCGAGCGACGGTGCATCGCCGGCGGTCGGTTGCATGTCGCCTTCGATCCAGGGCCGCCATGGCTCGTCCTCGGCGATGCCGGACGCCCAGCAATACCAACGATCCAACGCGAAAGTGAGGTCAGCCAATAGTCTCCCCAACCGCTCCGGTCGCGGTGGTGCTCAAACCAGATTCCCCGTCGGTATGATTGATCGAGCGGCCAGCAGTATTCAACTCGCAGACACCGCGGCCGATACAATCTGTCGAGCATTGGGGAGCGCAACATGAGAAAAACCGTCGGAGCGATCGCGTTGCAGGATGCGTGAGCGCCGCCACCTCACCGTTGTTTGTGCGCTGATCGAGCAAGCAGGTCGGCTGCTGGCCGCGAGACGGCC
>JANLUG010000290.1:0-2954 GCA_031363335.1 Gammaproteobacteria bacterium | reverse complement strand
CAATGCGCTCGCGGTGGCGCAATTTCTGGAGTCGCATCCGAAGATCAAATCGGTGCGCTTCACGGGCTTGCCGAGCCATCCGCAGCACGCGCTCGCGAATCGGCAGATGTCGGGCCACGGCGGCATGCTGACGTGCAACGTCGCGGGCGACCTCGCTGCGACGCGGCGTTTCCTTCAGTCGGTACGCGTATTCGCGCTCGCGGAAAGCCTGGGCGGCGTCGAGTCGCTGATCGAACATCCGGCGATCATGACGCACGCGAGTTTGCCGCAGACAGTGCGCGAACAGCTGGGTATCGGCGACAACCTGGTGCGGATATCCGTCGGCATCGAAGCGGAAGCGGATCTGATTCGCGACCTCGACCGCGCGCTCGCGGCGGTCTGAAACGATGCTGATCGACGATATCGACCTTCACATCGAAGAAGCCGGCTCCATCGACCGCGCCGCGCTCGTGCCCGGCATGTATCTGGCGTGGTGCGTGAATCTGCAGCTCGTCGCGCCGAAGCTCGAGACATCATTCGGGCGCGATGTGTTGCGCCTCAAGTACCGGGAGCTGACGCCGGCGGCTTTTTTCCTGAAAGTCGCGCACGGCCGACTGACGGAAGATCTGCTGTCGGAGCAGGGCAGCGCGTTTGCCGCACAGCACTACGCCCAGTTTCGAAACGATACGGCAGCGTCCCTGTACGACGCGAAGGACGACTGGGGCACCTACGACTCGATTGCGCCGGCATTGACGAAGGCGTATTACGCCTTCGCAGAGGGCGGCCATAGATCTGCACGGCCGGCCAAACACTGGTGGCGGGGCTTTCGTAAGTGACGATCGGGAGACTGCGATGCTGCGACCGACACCTGAAATCGAAGCGGCACGGCGCCGCTGGCGCTACCGCGGCGAAGTGCGACCGGATTTTGCGCACGCCGACGCCGCGCACGAAGAGTCCGTCTGGGATTACCCGCGGCCGCCGATGGTCGCGCCCGATACGCGCCTCGTGCAGGTTTTTGCCGAAGGATCGCTCATCGCCGATTCGCGCGACTGTGTGCGGGTTTTGGAGACGGCTAGCCCACCGACGTTCTATCTGCCGCCCGACGATGTGGAGTGGGATGCGCTCGAAGCGACCGACGTGCGGACGACCTGCGAATGGAAAGGCATCGCGACTGCCTACGACGTACTGGTCGACGGCGAGCGTTTAGTCGGCGCTGCGTGGAGCTATCTCGAGGTATTTCCCGATTACCAGGATCTGCTCGGCTGGGTAGCCTTCTATCCGGGTCTCGTCAGTTGTTTCGTGGAACGCGAGACGGTCTATCCGCAACCGGGCGGTTACTACGGCGGCTGGGTCACGCGCGAGATCATCGGTCCGTTCAAGGGCGCGGCCGGCACAGAGGATTGGTGAACCACTTCGACCCTCGTGACGCGCGCATCCTGCGACCGTATCCCGAAGAGCTGCCGTGGGATCTGCTGCTCGACGCCGATCCGTCGCGCACGCGTGTAGAAGGCTATCTCTCGGACACGCTGACGCGCATCGCGAAACGCGAAGACGATGTCATTGGCGTGTATGCATTGCAGCAGCACGATGCGATCACCTTCGAGTTGATGAACATCGCCGTGGCGCAGGCCTATCAAGGCACCGGTCTGGGCCGGCGGTTGCTCGGTCATGCGATCGGTCTGGCGGAATCGAAAGGCGCGCGCGTCATCGATGTGGGCACCGGTAACTCGAGTTTCGGTGCGCTGCGGTTCTATCAGCGCACCGGCTTCCGAATCGTCGGTATCGAACCCGACTTCTTCACGAACAACTACGATGCACCGATCGTCGAAGACGGCATCCCCTGCGTCGACATGATCCGGTTGCGCCTGGTGCTCACGCCGGAATAGCGCCGATGTACTTCGCCGCCGGCCGGATGATCCGGTTGTTGATGCGGCTCTCGATGAAGTGCGCGAGATAACCGTACACGCGCGCCATCGCGAACGCGGCGGTGAAGTAGTCCGTCGGCAATCCAGCCGCCCGATACACGATGCCTTTGTAGAACTCGAGGTTCGCGTGCAACTCGGTGCCGCGCTCGGCCATCCGTTCGGTGATGCGTGCTTCGATGGCCTCGAGGATGAGGTACAACGGTTCCAAAGAGGTGCCCTTCGCCAGATCCGCGGCGAGCGCTTTGACGAACCGCGCGCGCGGGTCGAGCACGCGATATTCGCGATGGCCCATGCCCATGATCTTGCGGCCGCTGGCGAGACATTGGTCGACGAAATCCGCGGCCCGAGTCGGGTCGCCGACCTCGATCGCCATTTCGAGCGCGGCCTGATCGGCGCCGCCGTGCAGCGCGCCGTGCAGTGCACCCAGCGCGGCGGCGAGTACGTTCTCGACCGGCGCCAACGTGCTGGCTACGACGCGCGCGGCGAACGTGCTCGCGTTGAAGCTGTGTTCGATCTGCAGGATCTGCGTGACGTTGAACGCGTGCGCGAGTTCCGGTTTCGAGACAAAGCCCATTTGCGCGAGGAAACGCGCGTTCGGATCGAGCAGGTCGTTGGGATCAGGCAGTGCAGAGCCGTTGCGCAGCTGATGCAGCCCGGCGATCAGTGCCGGCAGTTTTGCGGCGACGGTGAATCCGTGTGCGGCGTCCGCATACGCCGCGAACTCCGCGGAGCGCGACAGCAACGGTATCAGCCCTTGCAGCACCGCCATCGGGTGCGCGTTCGTCCTGGCGGCGAGCGTCAGCAGTGCAGCGTCGTCAGGCGACAGCAGCGCCGCGCGGGCAAGTGCCGTTTCGAATGCGCGGCACTCGGCGCTCGTCGGGTCTTCGCCGGTCAGCACCAGCAACACCACGCGCGTGAACGGCCGTTCGATCAGCTGCGTGACGTCGTGGCCGCGGTAGCTCAAACGACCGCGTTCGCCGTCGACGAGCGAGATTTTCGTGACGTCCACTTCGACGCCTTCCAGACCCTTCGGCACTTCCATTGAGAGCT
>JANLUG010000255.1:0-3320 GCA_031363335.1 Gammaproteobacteria bacterium | reverse complement strand
AGGCCGAAGCGGTTGCGCGCGCGGTCGTGCGTGCCGCCATTGCACTTCGTTGCAATGACGACGTCGTGGCGATCAACGCCGATCTCTCGCAACGCGCGCCCCAACACTTCTTCCGAGGCGCCATTGGAGTAAACGTCGGCGGTGTCGAAGAAGTTGATGCCCGCGTCGATCGCGCGTGCAACGAACGGTTTTGCGTCGGCGTACTCGAGCACCCAGTCGCGCCACTGCTTCGAGCCGTACGTCATCATGCCGAGGCAGATGCGCGACACGCTGACACCGGTGCCGCCGAGATTTGCGTATTTCATCGGAGCGTCCCTTTTCTAGGAGTTACTGCTGCGGGGTGTGGAGCGTCAGGAATGATCGCACACGCGCAACGGTCTGTTCGATCACTTCCGGCTCTTTCCAGCGCTCGATGAGTTCGGCGTTCGGCGCCAGATCGACGATCTCGCGCGACGTCACCGACGGGTGGTAGGGGTCGTTGCCGAGCAGTACCAGCATCGGCGTTTTGCAGCCGCGGACGAACTCACGGCCGACGTTGAAGACGAAGTCGCCGCCGTACATTCGATCGCGGAATGCGTTCCACGCATCCGCATCGACGTCGGGGCGCTGCGGCTTCAGTTCGTTCGCCCAACTGTCGAACATATCGTAGAAGAGCTGCCGGTTCTCACCGTCGTAACCGATCGGTTGCTGCAGCACGGCCGCGGTGACTCGCTCCGGCGCCGCCTGCATGACACCGAGGCAATACGGCCCGCCGATACAACCGCCGAGTACGTGCGCGCGCTCGATGCCGAGATGGTCCATCAGCGCTACGTGATCTGCCGTGTAGCTGTGCCAGCCGTTGCCTGCGTGGATCGGCGCCGTGGAGTGGCCGGCGTTGCGCTGGTCCATCGCAATCACGCGGAACCGATCCGAAAGGGCCACGATCGGATTCCACGGCGAGCGCGCCCAGAACGAAATCATCGAGCGCATGCCGCCGGGCGCGAACAGCAGCAGCGGGAAACCGTGGCCGTGTTCTTCATAGTAGAGACGGGTGCCGCGCAACTCGACGATGGGCATGGCTGCCTATGCCTCCAACGGCTGGGTTAAGGGGTGCCGCGGCGGTGATTCTCGACCGCCGACGGGCTACCTTGCGGGACGCTACGGCTTCGCTGGAACGAACGAGAGCGGTTCGTTGAACGCCTTCGTATTGATTGCCAGGTTCGTCGCGCTCAGTTCGAAAGTCTGCGCCTGCTCCAGTGCCTTCAGATAGATCGTTTCCTGCGCCTCGACCTGTTCGGAACACGACTGCTTGGAAGATGCCTTCAGCGTGATGAACTTCAGCACCATGCCGGAGGTGGTCACAGTTCCGGTGAACGTATTGCAGCCCGTGCTGCCCGAAACCTTGCCGCGCGCCGCGAAGGACACTGTCGGAAGGTTCTCCGACAACGCGCCGTTCGGACCGAGCTGCAGCAGCTGCCAGCTGGTGCCTTCGAGCCCTTTCGCTGCTGCGGTATTAGCGCCGAGTACTGCCAGAATGACTGCTGCAAACACGAGTCGTGACGTGGATCCGGTCATGGCTTTCCCCTCTCGCCGAGAATTTGCTGTCGAAGTGGCCTTCGACCGCCCCGGGCCGGATGCTAGCCGACATTACCCGCGCCCAAAAGAGAAACCCCGCCGAAGCGGGGTTTCATATCGGTTGGTAGCCTTGCCCGAACGTCTTCGGACGGTGTCCAGCCATTGACTCATCGAGTCCTTTATTTATCGACGCTTTGCTGCGTCGCCTCTAACGGAGTGACCGACTCCATCGGAGGTTCGGGCGCGTAACCCCTGTGTACGCAGGGATCGTTGCCCTTGAGCCGCCTTTGCCTGGGCGACCCTGGCCTGGCAGGGCCTGGGCGGATTACTTGGTCGTTTGGGACCCGTTACCGGGTGGCTCGTGCCTCGCATCCGTGGAAGAAACGTTAACACGCAACGAAATGTCGGGAAGTGAAATAACCGATCGATGCCGGTGGATAACCTTGGGATAACTCGGTGATTTCGCTGTGGATCAGCGTTGCTCAACGTGTGGACAAGTTCGTAACTACGTTGAGTTCACTCTGGAAAACGCCACATGCAGCGGGCTCAACTTCAGCGCCATTGCATCGAGCCGCGCGTCGTTCCGTCACCGCCTGGGCCCGTGCCGTTGGTCGCGTCGCGCGGTTGTTGCGGTTGCGGCGCCGTGCGGCCTGCCCGTTGATGCTGTTGTTGAGGTTGCTGCTGTTGTTGCAGCTGCGGCGGCGCCATAGCGCGATTGTTGGCGTCGCCTCGCGGAGCGGGCGCCGATCGTGGCTGCTGCACAACCTGTTGTGGCGCGACCTGCGCCTGAGGCGCCACCTGAACCGGTTGCGGGGCGACCTGACCGCCGCTGTCGCGGTGCGCCGGCTGCTGCGGCGTCTCCAGACGCGCCTGACGTTCCTGCTTCTGGGTCGGCCGGTCATGGCGCTCCTGGCGCTGGTTCTGCGGCGGCTGATCCGGCCGGTCCGACATCTGCGGCGGCGCGGGATGAGGGGTCGCGACCGGCGCCGGCACATGCGCGTTCGGCGGATACGAATTCCGCGCCGGACGGTCCGCTTGTGGCGGCGTGTCGCGATGGAACGCAGGCCGGTTCGCACTCGAATCCGGCAGCATCGTTACCGCGCCCGGCGGGCCGCGGTCGTCGTTCGAATCGGGCACGTCTGCCGGGGCCGCGTCGTCGAAGGCCTCACCGCCATTCGACTGCGGGTTCGGCGGACGGTTGAGACGGCTCGGCCGATCGCCGACATTGTTGCCGGACCACTGCCGCGTGGTACCGGAACGTTCCGATGGGACACGCGGTGAATTGCCCTGCGGTGCTGCATCCTGCGCCGAGCTGTCGTCCGGTTGCGACGGCAGCACGCGTTGCCGGGTGACCGGCTGATAGCGCGTTGCGACCGCCTGACGATCCAGATGGGGCGCAGGTACACGACCGGTAGGCCGCGCGCCGAACCGACTGTCGTTGTTCGGATCGATCGACGGCACGCGGCCTTGATTCTGCCAGTGCTTCAGATCGTCCGCGTCGACGTCGACGCGCTGGCCGTGCGTGCGCCGCGCCGAGACGAACGCATCGTGGTCGACGACCGTCACCGCATGCGGCGCACCGCGATTGCGATAGTTGTAGTGCTGGTTGTGGCCGTTGTACGCATTCGACAGCTCGGTGTTGTCGGGCGAATTCCACGCATTGACGTTGTGGAAGTAACGCCACGAACTGCGCCGTCCGGGTATGTAGATCTCGCGCGGCCCCAGCGGGAACCAGCCGACCTGGCGGAAATCCACCCCGAAGCTCG
>JANLUG010000225.1:0-3004 GCA_031363335.1 Gammaproteobacteria bacterium | reverse complement strand
CCATTCGTCTCCGGTCGTTCGGGCGGCACCGGTCTCGGGCTGTCGATCGTCGATGCGGTTGCGAAGGCACACGGTGGGCGCTTCGTTCTCGAATCGGCCATCGCCGCGGGCACGTGCGCCGCCATCGAGTTGCCGTTGGTGGCCGAGGCTGCCCGATGACCGGAACCGGCTCGATCATCGCGGCGTCGGTTGCGACACAACGCTGTTTCAATCTTGCCGAGCGTGTCTCGCGCACCGACGTATCGGTACTGATCTCCGGCGAGAGCGGCACCGGCAAAGAAGTGGTCGCGCGGTTCATTCACGATCGATCGTCGCGCGCCAGCGGTCCGTTCGTTGCGATCAACTGTGCGGCGATTCCGGAACATATGCTCGAGGCGATTCTGTTCGGCCATGAAAAAGGCGCGTTCACCGGTGCGCATCAGATGCGCGAAGGCAAATTCGAACTCGCAACGGGCGGCACGCTGCTGCTCGACGAAATTTCGGAGATGCCGGTGTCGCTGCAGGCAAAACTGTTGCGGGTGCTGCAGGAACGCGAACTCGAACGCGTCGGCGGCAAGCGGCCGATCGCGGTAGACGCACGCGTGATCGCAACGACGAACCGCGATCTGAAAGCGAGCATCGCGGCCGGCACGTTCCGTGAGGATCTTTTCTATCGTCTGTCGGTATTCCCGCTGCAGCTCGAACCGTTGCGCGTGCGCCGCCACGACATCGGTCCGCTCGCGGAACACTTTCTGGCGAAGCACGGTGAATACTGCGCGGGTGCCTGGCTATCGGATGCGGCGCTCGCCGCACTTAGCGCGCACGACTGGCCCGGCAACGTTCGCGAGCTGGAGAACGTCATTCAACGCGCGCTGGTGTTGTGGAACGGCGAACCGATCGAGCCGGTCGACCTCGGTCTTCAAGAGGCGGCGGTGCCGCGTGCGGCGGATAGCGGCCGTCTTTCGCTCGACGAACGCATGCTGCACACGGAAGTGGAGATCGTCGCGGAAGTGCTGCGCGACCACGCCGGTCGTCGCGAAGCATCGGCTCGCGCACTCGGCATCAGCGTACGCACGCTGCGACACAAACTGAAACGTTGGCGCGAGATGGGCATCCATCTGAACGCCCGTGTGGCTGAAGAGGCACTGACATGAACACGATCGAAAGGCCCGATGTGGCGAGCGTGCTGGCACAGATGCGCTCGATGCGCGAAGCGGCGCAGGGTGCGCTGGTTCGCACGATGCAGGAGCCGGATCAGCCGTCTGGGACGCAACCGGGGCAGTCGATTCCAAAGTCCGACTTCGGATCTGACTTTGGCAAGACGCTTCGCACCGCCATCGATCAGGTCAATTCCACACAAATGGAAGCGACCGGGCTGACGGATGCATTCGTGCGCGGTGAGACCGACGATCTCGTTAAGGTGATGGTCGCGGTGCAGAAGTCGAACGTCGCGTTTCAAGCAGTGACCCAGGTACGCAACCGTCTGGTGACGGCGTATCAGGACATCATGAACATGCCGATTTAGGTTAGAAGATGGCCGATGTACCGGTTGAGATAGACGCTGGCGCCGCCGCAACGACGGGCGACTCCAACAATGCGGGCGGTGACTTTCTGCGCGGCTACGCGACGCTGCCGATCGTCCGACAGCTCGGGCTGATGCTGGCGCTGGCGGCGACAGTGGCCGTCGGCGTTTCAGTTGTGCTGTGGATGCGCGAGCCCGACTACAAACCGCTCACCGGCATCGGCTCCGCGCGCCAAGCCAACGCCGCCGCGGAGGCGCTGCAGGCCGCGAACATTCCGTATCGGCTCGACGACAGCACCGGCATGTTGTTGGTGCCCGCCGAAGTGCTGCACCAGGCGCGCATGAAGATCGCCGGCGTCGGCGGCCTGAGCGGCGACCAGGAAGGCTTCGAACTGCTCGATAAAGAGCAGGGCTTCGGCGTCAGCCAGTTCATGGAAACGAATATGTTCCGGCGCAGCCTCGAAGGCGAGCTCGCGCGCAGCATCACCAGCATCAACGCCGTACAACACGCGCGCGTGCATCTTGCGATTCCGAAGTCGACGGCTTTCCTGCGCGATCAACGCACGCCGACCGCGAGCGTCACCGTCGGCCTCGCGCCCGGGCAATCGCTCAGCGACGGGCAGGTGCGCGCCATAATGAATCTGGTGGCGGGAGCGGTATCGGAACTCACCGCCGACCACGTCACCGTAGTCGATCAATCCGGACAGCTGCTTTCCGGCCAGGACGACGACACCGCTCAGGGCGGCACCGACCGTCAGTTCAAGTATGTGCAGCAGGTCGAGTCTAACCTGCGCGAAAAGGTCCACAACATTCTGCTGCCGACGGTCGGCGCGAACCGATTCACCGCCGAAGTGGCCGCCGACGTCGACTTCACCTGGGTGGAGGAAACGGAGGAGCTGTTCAATCCGGATCAACCGGCGTTGCGCAGCGAACAGACGTCGAACGAGCAGCGCGTCGGTGAGCCGTCCGACGGCGGCGTGCCCGGCGCGGTCTCCAACCAACCGCCCGCGGTCGCCACTGCGCCGCAGACGTTGGCGGAGGCGGTGCCGGCCGGTGCGAACGCACCCGCGGCACCGGCCAGCCGCAGCCGCTCGCAGGCGACGCGCAACTTCGAACTCGATCGAACGATCAGCCACACGCGCCATCAGGTCGGCCGCGTTACGCGCTTGACGGTGTCCGTGCTCGTCGACGATCTCCCGGCGCCCGGCGCCGAAGAAGGCAAGGTGGCGTACGTGCCGTGGAAGGAGGCGGATCTCGAGCGTCTCTCGGCGCTCGTCAAGAACTCGATCGGCTACAACGCCGCGCGCGGCGATACCGTCAGCGTCATCAACAGTCCGTTCCTCGAAGAACACATGGAACCCGTCGAGCCGGTGCCGTTCTGGACGCAGACCTGGTTCGTGGACGTCGTCAAGAAGGTGGTCGGCGGGTTGCTGGTGATGGCGCTGGTGCTCGGGCTGCTGCGTCCGCTGTACAAGAACCTGAGCCGCGCCGGTTCTTCGGCCG
>JANLUG010000216.1:0-8476 GCA_031363335.1 Gammaproteobacteria bacterium | reverse complement strand
CACGCCACGCATTCCCGTCACCCTGCCGAGTTCACGCTGGCGCCGGTCGGTGCAATCGGCGCATTGCTCGCGAAGCTGAACTGGAAGGTCGAAGACGTCGATCTGTTCGAAATCAACGAGGCGTTCGCGATGGTGACGATGATCGCGATGCGCGAACTCGGTCTGCCGGACGAGCGGGTCAACATCTTCGGCGGCGCCTGCGCCCAGGGTCATCCGATCGGATCCACCGGCAGCCGCCTGATCGTAACGCTCGCCCACGCACTGAAGCAGCGCGGCGCAAAGCGCGGTATTGCGTCGCTGTGCATCGGCGGCGGCGAAGCGACGGCGATCGCGCTGGAATCCGCATAAGGCACCGCGTGGCGCGCACGTGAGTATTCATCGGACTTTCCCTACAATCGCTCCGCCAGTCTTGCCGGGTGAACATACGACGTGTCCAGACTCCCCGTAATCGTCGGTCTCGGCGGAATCAACGCCGCCGGCCGGTTGTCGTTACATCACGCTTATCGCCGAATGGTCATCGACGCGCTGCCGAGCGCGGTCGCGGCATCGACCTATCGCAGCCTCGCGGGGCTGATGAACATTCACAAGAATCCGGACGAAGCGGCAACGCGTGAATACATCAACGCGCACACCCTGGTTCGCAAGATCGAGTGCTTCGATACCGCGAGTATTCCGTGGCAACGCAACGTCACATTCAGCGCTACCGGGGAGTCGCTGACCTTCAAGATGCAGCGACGACAGCTGCCCGATCGCATGCCTGCAGATTGGCAGATCAGCGACGCCGGCGACAAAGACGTCACCGTTACGGTGCCGGGCAAACTGCACGCCTTGATCGAAGACATGCGCACCTCACGGGTCACGTCGGCCGGGCAAGTGCCGACCGGATTCGATCCCGACAGGCTGTATCAGTCACGCAGCCACCCGCGCGGGCTGGCGCTGACGATCTTCGGTGCATCCGACGCCGTGCGTTCGCTGGGCATCGACTGGGACGTGCTGCGTCAGAACGTTCAGCCGGACCAGTTCGCGGTGTACTCCGGCAGCGCAATGGGGCAACTCGACGCCAACGGCACCGGCGGCATGATGCAGGCCGCGCTGATGGGCAAACGCGTGACGTCGAAGCAGTTGCCGCTCGGTTTGTGCGAGATGCCGGCCGACTTCATCAACGCATACGTGCTCGGCAGCCTCGGCGCGACGGGTGCGACGATCGGCGCGTGCGCGACGTTTCTTTACAACCTGCGCCAGGGGATCGAAGACATTCAAAGCGGCCGCCGGCGGGTCGTAATGGTCGGCAACTCCGAGGCGCCGATCACCCCTGAGGTGATCGAAGGCTACCGGACCATGGGTGCGCTCGCCGAAGACGAAGCGCTGATGGCGCTCGACGGCCGCAGCGACGCGGCGGACAACCGCCGCGCCTGTCGGCCGTTCTCCGACAACTGCGGCTTCACCTTGTCGGAAGCCGCGGTCTATACGGTGCTGATGGACGATACGCTCGCGTTGGAGCTGGGCTTGCCGATCCACGGCTCGGTCGCGAGCGTCTACGTCAACTCTGACGGCTTTAAGAAGTCGATCCCGGGACCCGGCGTGGGCAACTACGTGACGGTCGCCAAGGCAATGTCGTTGGCGCGCCGCTTGATCGGCGATGAAGGCTTGCGCCGACGCACCTACTTCCAGGCGCACGGTACCAGCACGCCGCAGAATCGCGTGACGGAGTCGCACATCATGAGCGCGCTCGCCGGCGTGTTCGGGATCGAAGACTGGCTCGTGGGGGCCGTGAAAGCATATGTCGGCCATTCGCTTGCCCCTGCAGGCGGCGATCAACTGGCCGCCATCGTCGGCGCGTGGGAACACGGCTGGATACCCGGCATCACGACCATCGACCACATCGCCGACGACGTGCACCGCGAACACCTGCGCTTCTCGATGAAGCATGTCGAAATCGACCCGAAGCAGATGGACGGCGCATTCATCAACTCGAAGGGATTCGGCGGCAACAATGCAACGGCGCTGATCCTGTCGCCTACTGTTACTCGCCGCATGCTGACCCAGAAGCACGGCACCGCGGCACTCACCGCGTACGAGCGTCGCAACGAGCCGATTCGGCGCCAGATCGAAGACTACGACGTCAAGATGAGCCGCGGCGAGGTCGCGCCGATCTACCAATTCGGAGAAGGTGTGCTCGAAGCGGCGGATCTGGAGATTTCGGATACCCGCATCCGGGTACCGGGTTACGCGCATCCGATCGAACTCGACGTCGACGATCCGTATCCGGAAATGCGGCCTCAGTGAATCGTTGAGCGGGGCTGACCGGCGAGGCGCTTCAGGCGCTTGTCGATCTCACCTTCCCATCGAGTTCCCGCAAGCGCGGCACGCGCTTCCCGCAGAACCGCTGCCGCCGCAGCCGCATCGCCGAGGCGGAACCACAACTCCGCGCGTTCGAGATGCAGCGGACCGACATCCGTAACCAACGCCATCTGCGTGTCGATCAGCGCGAGCGCGTCGACGAAGTCGCCGCGTGCCGCGTAGATCGCTTTGACGTTGTTGAACATGCGCACCGCGATATCGTCCGGCGACGCTGGCGCCAGCGCGTTGCTGCCGAGGTGAGTGAGGTTCGCTTCCGTCAGCCAACGGTCGATGTCGGCGCGGCTGAGCAGTTCCGCGCTCAACGGATCGATCAATGCGCCATTGGCACTCAATAGAAAATGACCGGGGAAGTTGATGCCCTGGGTCGTCATACCCGACGCGCGACCGACCATCAGATACGGAATGCTGAGCGTGATCGGGATGCCGCGGTGCGAACTCAACACCTTGTCGATGCGGCTCGCATCCAGGCTCTGCAGGTTGTCGCTCGCCTTAAATCCTTCATCGCGCAGAAATCCGACCAGCGACTGCGGATCCGCGCTTTGTGGGAATCCAACGACGAAGCGATCGCGCAGTTCGAGCAGCACGCCGCGGACGCTCGACTCATCCAGGGTCGGTGCGAGGGTTTTAGCGACCAGAAGAGCCGCGGCCAGTTCGTCCCTGTCGGCGTCGCCGAGGTAACGTTCGACCAGCGTAGGGTCGGGAACCGTCAGGACTCCGCCTCGGACAGCAGGTTGCTGACGAGAGAAATCAATTCGCTGCGCGCAAACGGTTTTGCCAACGTGGCCGCAGCGCCAATGAAGCGTGCCGTTTCGAGGTAGTCGGTGGGTCCGATGCGACCGCCGCCGGACATCGCAATGACCGGGACGTGGCTGCGCAGGGTCTTCATTTCGGCGATGGTCTCGAGTCCTTCTTTTTCCGGCATGATCAGGTCGGTGATGACCAGGTCGAACGATCCGCTGCGGAACTTCGCCACCGCTTCGCGGCCGTCCGCGGCGGTCGCCACAGCATAGCCTTCGAGCCGCAGCATCTCACCCACCACTTCGAGCACCTGCGGATCGTCGTCCACTACCAGAATCGCGCTCATTGCTGCCATCTCTGCCGACATAGAGTTGATTCTAGTCCAATTTGGGTCTCAACCACGGCTGGCGGGGGCTGATCGTCCCGAGCTCGATCAGTGCTCGCGGGTAGAGACGAAGCGCAGATCCGGCCACCGCTCCACCGTCAACGTCAGGTTCGCGCGCGACGTCGCGAGGTACGCGAGGTAACCGCCGCCGTCGATCGCGAGATTGTCGGCCTGCTTGCGGCGGAACTCTTCGAGTTTGCGTTCGTCGTCGGAGTAAACCCACCGCGCGGTGTAGACGTTCGCGTCGTCGTAGATGCAGTCGGCTTTGTATTCGTCGTTCAGGCGGAACGCGACCAGATCGAACTGCAACGCGCCAACCGCGCCGACGATCATCTCGTTGCGCGTGAGCGGCTTGAAGACCTGCGTGGCGCCCTCCTCCGACAATTGCGTCAGACCCTTCTCGAGCTGTTTCGTCTTCAACGGGTCGCGCACGCGGACGCGCCGGAACAGTTCCGGCGCGAAGTTCGGCACGCCCTTGAAGCGCAGGTTCTCGCTCTCCGTAAAGGTATCGCCGATCTGTATGGCGCCATGGTTGTGCAGGCCGATGATGTCGCCGGGGAACGCTTCTTCGGCGTGCATCCGCTCTCCGGCCATGAACGTAACTGCATCGGAAATCTTAATGTCTTTTCCGATGCGTACGTGCCGCATGCGCATGCCTTGGCGATAGCGGCCCGAACAGATCCGCAGAAACGCGATCCGGTCGCGGTGTTTCGGATCCATGTTCGCCTGGATCTTGAAAACGAAGCCGGTGAACGCGTCTTCGTCCGGCTCAACGATCCGTTCGTGCGACTCTCGCGGCTGGGGTTCAGGTGCGTTCTCGACGAAGCCATCGAGCATATGCGCGACCCCGAAGTTGCCGAGCGCCGTGCCGAAGAACACCGGCGTCGTTTCGCCCTTCAGATAGCGCGCGCGGTCGAAGCTGTGGCCGGCGCCGCGCACCAGATCGATCTGCTCGAGCAGCGAATCGTAGTCGCGCCCGAGAAATTCGCGCGCCGCAGGGCTGTCGAGCCCATCGATGGTCTCGAACGCGTGCAGATGGTGGCCATGCCCGGTGGCATAGCAGTGGATGCGGTCCTGTTCGAAGTGATAGACGCCTTTGAAATAGCGGCCGGAACCGATCGGCCACGTCATCGGCGCGCACTGAATGCCGAGGACATTCTCGATCTCGTCCAACAGCGCAATCGGTTCGCGGATCTCCCGGTCGAGCTTGTTGATGAAGGTCAGGATCGGCGTGTCGCGCAATCGACACACCTCCATCAGTTTGATCGTGCGGGGCTCAACTCCTTTTGCCGCGTCGATCACCATCAACGCCGAGTCGACTGCGGTCAGCGTGCGATAGGTATCTTCGGAAAAATCCTCGTGGCCCGGCGTATCGAGCAGGTTGACGACGCGATCCGCGTACTCGAACTGCATCACCGACGTGGTGACCGAAATGCCGCGTTCGCGCTCCATGGCCATCCAGTCGGACGTCGCGTGGCGATCCGACTTGCGCGCCTTAACGGTGCCGGCCAGCTGAATTGCGTTGCCAAGCAGCAGCAGTTTTTCGGTCACGGTCGTCTTGCCCGCATCGGGGTGCGAGATGATGGCGAACGTCCGCCGCGCGGCGATGGGCTGTTTCACGGGGAACAACTTTCGAAAAACGCGCGATTATACGGCGTACGCGTCGGAATGCGACGCGCGCCGATTCACGAGGATCGAGTCGCTTCCGGGCCGAGTGACAACGCAAGCACGCGCGCGTCCTCGCTGCCGAGTTCCGCCGGGTAATAGTCCTTTCGCAAGCCGATCTCGTGAAATCCGAGCGACGCGTACAGCGCACCCGCGACCCGATTCGACGGTCGCACCTCGAGATACACCACGGTGGCGCCGCGTTGCTCCGCGCGATCGATCATATGCACGACGATCTGTCGGCCGAGTCCATTGCCTTGCTGATCGCGCCGCACGCAGACATTCAACAGGTGCGCTTCGTTTGCGCCGATCGACAACACGCCGTGTCCGATCAGATCGTTCTCTCGCACGGCTACCCAGCATTCGTGGCGCGACTTCAGACAATCGCTGAATACGCCGCGCGTCCATGGAAACGCATAGCTGCGCGTCTCGTTCTCGACGACACGATCGAGGTCCTGCGACGCCATCGGCCGGAACTTCAGGCGGGGATGCGGTGAGATACGCTGAGCCACAGCTGTTTCTTCGCGTTCGGGTCGGCGCGCAGCGCGCGGATGTCGGGCAATCGCAATGTGTCGGGTCCGAGTTTCGCATCCTGATCCAGCAGCGATGCCGCGTTCGCGCCGAGCAACAGTAGCAACTGCGCATTCGCGCGCTCGATCTGACCACGCAGAAAACCGCGGTAAGCGTTGCGCGCAGCGACGATGCTCGAGTCGCCGGTTTGCGTCTGCGGCCAACGGAATTGCGCCTTCTGCGGTTTCGCGTTCACGCCGCCAATCGCCTGCAGGATGTCTTGCGCGAGTCGCTGATCGAGTGCGTTCGCGAACTCGCCGACCAAAACGATGCCGGCCGAGGCAATACAGTCGAGGCTGACCCGGAGTTCCGCAGCCGCCGACGTCGGTTCCGGACGTTCGGGCGCAACGGGTAACGAGAGTGCGGTGCGCTCAGGCGGTCGCTCTCCTTCCAGTGACTGAATCGGGGTCACGACCGCCGCCGCAGTGCCACGTCGAACCCAGACGTCGATTCCCATCTCAGCCAACACGCGCCGGTGCTGATCCGTCAGTGCGATCGATGCATTGCTCATGGCCGCATTCTACCGGAGCGGCTCGCCAATCCCAGGAAAGCCTCGACCCATCGGGACCCGTTCTTCACCGGACCTGCCATTACCGGTATCTTTACCGCCCCTTCGCGCGCGGGCATTCGATGAAGTACCACACCGACGACGTCCGGATCACCGGAATGGAAGAGGTGCTTCCGCCGGAGGCGTTGCTTGCGGACCTGCCGGTCTCCGACGCCGCCTCGCAACTGGTCTTCACCGAGCGTCGTGAGCTCAGCGACATCATTCACGGCCGCGACCCTCGTCTGATCGTCGTGATCGGACCGTGCTCGATCCACGATCCCGCGGCGGCGCTCGAATACGCCGACCGCCTGTCCGAACAGATTGCTTTGCATAAGGACACGCTGAAGATCGTCATGCGCGTCTACTTCGAAAAGCCGCGCACGACGGTGGGCTGGAAGGGGTTGATCAACGATCCGCATCTCAACAATTCCTACGACATCAACCTCGGGCTGCGGACGGCCCGCAGCCTGTTGCGCGCGTTGATCGAGAAAGGCGTGGCCACCGGAACCGAGTATCTCGATCCGATCTCGCCGCAATATTTCGGCGACCTCGTGTGTTGGGGCGCGATCGGTGCCCGAACGACCGAAAGTCAGATCCATCGCCAGCTCGCCTCAGGACTGTCGTGCCCGATCGGCTTCAAGAACAGCACCGACGGGTCGGTGCAGGTCGCCGTCGACGCGGTCAAATCCGCCCGCCACTCGCATATCTTCCTCTCCGTTACGAAACAGGGACGTTCCGCCATCTTCTCGACGTCCGGTAACGAAGACTGCCACATCATCCTGCGCGGTGGCGGCGGCAAGCCGAACTACGATGCCGACTCGGTGCAACGCTCGGCCGGTGCGCTGGGGGCCGCGGAGCTGCCTCCACGGTTGATGATCGACATGAGCCACGCGAACAGCAGCAAGCAGTATCGCCGGCAGTTGAACGTCAGCGCCGACATCTGCCGGCAGCTGGCAGACGGCGAACCCCGCATCATGGGCGTAATGGTCGAGAGCAACTTGATCGAAGGACGTCAGGACATCGGCAGCGGACGCGGCCTGACGTATGGCCAGAGCGTCACCGACGCGTGCATCGGCTGGAACGATTCGGTTGCCTGTCTGGCAGAGTTGGCCGAGGCGGTCGCGAAACGCAATGGCGCGGCGCCACGGCGCGCGCCGCTCGACGCAACCGATCAGGACATTGCACGCGGGTAGACGCGGTCGGTGTGCGCGGCCATGACAAAGTCGTTGCGGTGCAGACCGCCGACGACGTGCGTCCACCATCCGACCGTCACACGACCCCATTCGGTGAGAATCGCCGGGTGGTGATCCTCCGCCTGCGCCTGCGCACCGAGCCGGTTCGTGAATTCGAGGGCACCGGCAAAATCCGCGAAACGAAACACGCGTTCGAGACGCTCGATATCGTCGCGTATGACGCAGCGCCAATCGGGAATCTGATCGAGTAATGCGTCGCGTTCGGATTCGGTGATGCGCTTCGCCGAGCGCGTCACGCGCACGCAGTGCTCATCTACCAGCGTCGTCGCCACTGTTGTGGTCCGTTCCTTTGATCAATCCTGCCAACCACTGAATGGGACCACTCAGCGCGTAAAGCACCGTCAGTGTCAGCAACACGCGCGGAGGATCCGCAAGGACGATGGCGAAGCCAAGCACCACCGCGACCAGCGCAATGAACGGCACGCGGCCTCGCAGCGTCAGCATCTTGGGAGAGAAGTAGCGGAAATTGCTGACCATCAGCATGGCCGCGACGGTGGTGACGAGGGCAATGAGACCCGCCTGCAGAAAGCCGACGAGCTCGCCTGAGCTGCGGCTGTCTTCCAACACCCAGATCGTGGTGACGACGAGGCACGCCGCTGCAGGACTGGCAAGCCCCGTGAAGGACGCAATTTCGCCGCCCTGGCTGTTGAATCGCGCGAGCCGCAGCGCGGTGCACGCCATGTAGATGAACGTCACCACCCAACCGAGCTGGTTGAATTGTGAGAGCGACCACGTGAACGCCATCAGAGCAGGCGCGACGCCGAACGCGACCATGTCGGAAAGACTGTCGTACTCCGCGCCGAAGGCGCTCTGCGTCCGGGTCAGTCGCGCGACGCGACCGTCCGCCGTATCGAGGAATACCGCCGCATAAGTGGCGATCGCGGCCGGAATGAAGTTGCCGTTCATGGCGGCGACGATCGAGTAGAAGCCGGCGAACAACGCGCCTGTCGTGATGAG